>JBDSSU010000369.1:0-6214 GCA_039928635.1 Opitutaceae bacterium
AGTTACGGCCGCCGGGACTACGTGCACACGGGAGGGATCACCCCTTTCGTGCAGTTGCTCGAAAAAATTCACGCCATCGGGGAGCTGGAGCGCATCCGTTTCACTTCACCGCATCCGCGGGGTTTCAAGGACGACTTGGTGGCGGCCTACGCGCGCTTGCCGAAGCTCTGCGGCTATGTGCATCTGCCGATGCAGTCCGGGAGCGATCGCGTTCTCCGCGCGATGAACCGGCCTTACACGCGCGAGCGCTACGCGGAGATCGTCGCGGCCTTGCGCGCCGTGCAGCCGGACATGTATTTCTCGACCGACGTGATTGTGGGTTTCCCGGGAGAAACCGACGAAGATTTCGAGCAGACGCGCCAGCTCTTCGAAGCCTGCAACTACGACATGGCCTACGTTTTCAAATACAGCATTCGCAGCGGCACGCCGGCGGCGACGATGGAGGGGCAGGTGGCCGAAGCAGTGAAAGAGCGGCGCAACCAAATCCTGCTCGACCTGTTGCGGGCGAATTCCGAGCGCCGCAATGCCGCGCTGCTCGGCACCGTCGAGGAGGTGCTGGTGGATGGTCCGGATAAAACCGGGGCGCGCTTCACGGGGCGCACTCGCGGAAACCGGGTGTGCGTTTTCGACGCCGACCCGCGCCTCGTCGGCCAGCTCGTGCCGCTCAGAATCGAGCGGGCGAGCGTGAGCACGCTGTACGGCGAGCTGGTGCTGGCAGGCGTCTCCTAGCAAATCGCGACCACGAGTAGGATTACGTTCACGAGCACGATTTTTATGTCTCTCCTTCTTGCCACCCTCATCCCTGGAATTCTGCTGCTGGTCCTGGGAATTCCCCTGTTGCTGAACCACTCGGGTTTTGCCGCGACGCTCAAAGCGCTGCCGCGTTCTGCGACGGCCACCGTGGTTTTTTTCGGAGCCGGTTCCGCGTGGTTCCTCTACAATCTCTGGCATCTCTCGCCGGCGGACTTTGGCGATTATCGCAAGCCGCTGTGTGCGGGGTTCGCGGTTGTCGCGATCGCGGCGTTTAAATGCGTGCCGGATTTTCTCGCGGTTCGAGGACTGTGCGCGCTGATGCTCGTCGCCGCCTCTCCGCTCCTTGGTGCCGCCTACATGGAATACCAGCATCCGCAGCGGCTGGTGATGGTCTCGGCGGTTTATCTCGGAATCGCACTGGCGATTTGGCTTGGTGCCCAACCCTGGCGGTTGCGTGATTTCATCGGCTGGTTGTTCGTCCGGCGTGGGCGGGCCCGGGCGATGGGTGCAGCCCTGACCGCGTGCGGGCTTTTGCTGGCCGGCGTCGCGTTCACGTACTGATCGCGCGTGACGGCTCCTTCCAGCTCTGCTCCGGTGTTGCTGATTTTGGCGGGGCCGGCGGGCTCAGGGAAAAGCACGCTCTGCGACCGTCTGGTCGCGGAGGATCCTTCGTTTTCGCGGATTATCACCACCACCACGCGCGCGCCCCGCGAGGGGGAGATCAATGGCGTGCACTACCACTTTTTCACGCCCGCCGAGTTCGATGAGAAAGTGCAACGCGGCGAATTTCTTGAATGGGCGTGGGTGCACGCAGAAACCGGCGACCGGAACCGACGCTATGGCACCCTGGCGAGCTCGGTGCTGGAGCCACTGGCGCGCGGTCGGAACCTGGTCATGAGCGTGGACGTACAAGGCGTCGAAAGCTTCCGGCGCGCCGCTTTGACCAATCCGCCTCTCAAAAGCGCCATGACCACCGTTTTCATCCTCGTCGATCACGAGCGCTTGGTGGCGCGGATGCGGGGTCGCGCCCAGGACCACGAGGAGGAGATCGCCCGCCGGATGCAGACGGCGGAGGCCGAACTGCGCGAGGCGCAGAAATTCGATTTCATCATCGAGAGCCACACCCGCGACGAGGATTTCTCGGCCCTGCTGCGGATTCTGGAAAAAGCCGGCGCCCGCTAGCCGCTGCGACTGGCTTTTTCCCCCACCCATGGATCGGAACCTGACGGACTTCCCGGCGACGTTCCGCGCCAGCCGAGCCCTGCGGATCGCGGTGGTGCTCGCTCTCGCGGTGCACCTGGCCAGCGCCGCCTTCCACATTTTTTTCGGGGCGCTGAATGTGGACGAAGGGTTTTATTCGCTCGCCGCCCGTTCGGTGATGCAGGGCGAAGTGCCGTACCGCGACTTTGCTTACGCCCAGATGCCTTTGCTGCCTTATGTGAACGGGCCGCTGCTCTCGTGGATCGGCTATGGTTTGTTCGCCCAGCGATTCGTGAATGGATTGTGGGTCTTCGGCGCGGTGCTCATTGCGAGTTATCTCGTGGCGCGCCGCACCCATCCGTTCATCGGAATTTTGCTCGCGCTCACGTTTTCCACCGCGCCGGCGTGGATGTATTTCGTTCATCTCGGCAAGACGTACGCCTTCGTGTCATTCGCCGTGATGCTGGCGACGTGGGCGTTCCTGGAAATGAAACCGGGCTGGAAGAAATTTTGGCTGCTCGGTTTTCTGGGAGTGCTCGGCGCGGGATGCCGGCTGCCGGCGGGGCCGTTTTTTGCGGTGCTCTGGATCGCGGCGCTGTGGCACGACCAGACGCCAACTTGGCGGGACTTCCTCCACGCGTTTGTCGGCCTCGCTTTCTTCGCCGCAACCTTGCTGCTGCCGTTCTACCTCCTTTCGCCCGAAGGAAGTCGCTTCTGGCCTTTCGCTTTCCAACTCGCCTCCGTCCTCGAAAGAAAATGGCGCGCCGGCTGGGAAGACATCGTGAAGATGGCGCCGGTCTGGTGGGCGTCGCTCATGCTGCTTCCCGTGCTGGCTGCAACCACGCGCCGCGTACCGCGATCCGCTGAAATCATGGTGGGGTTCGCCGCGCTGGTCGCGCTCGCCCTCAACCTGCTGCCGATCGGCGCGTATGAGGAATACGGCGTGCCCTTTATGCTGCCCCTGGCCTGTGCCGGCGCCTTGGGGATCCACTCCTGCACGGTAAATTGGCACCCCGGGAAAAGGCGGGCCCTGCTGGTGGCGTTGGGTGTGTGGCAGCTGAGCGCCGCGCCGCTCCTGACCCATTTCCACGGCACCGCCCGCGCCGACTTCATTTCACTCTGGCTGCCCTCCACGGTGCCCAGCTTCGACCGAAACCTGCCCATCAGTCTCGTTCGAGCACGCAACGTCGTGGAGCAATTGCTGCCCAAGGAAAGTCCGTTCATCGGCCCGAATCTGATTCTCGCGGTTGAAACCGGGCGGCGCGTGCCGAGCAATCTGCGTCTGGGACCTTTCACGATGACGCGGGATTTCGACGCGGAAAAAGCACACCGCCTCCACCTCGCCACCTACGCGGAGATGACGGCGATTTTCGCCGACCCGGCACTCCCGTTGGTCGCTTTCTTTCCCGCGTCACCGTTCAACTACAGCTGGTCGGTCCCGTCGTTCCGCAGCCAACCGGAAGCCGAACGGCAGCAATGGGCCGAGCTTTTCCGACGCGACTTCGAGGTCGTTGAATCGAGTTCTCAGTTCCTGCTTCTCGCCCGACGCAACGCGATCCGCGCGACCGAACTCCCAAAATAGTTCAACGCTCCGGGACGAAGCGTTGCCGGCCTATTTTTCCTCGATGACGTAGTGGCAGCCCCGGCTGCGCGGATTCAGCGAAGCGGCGTGCACCACGAGCAGCGCCGTCTGGATCGCGTTGCGGAGATCGATGAGTTCGCGCGTCAGACGACACCCGCGATAAAAACTCTGAATCTCCTCGCGCAACTCGATGAGGATGCGGCGGGCCCGGGTGAGACGTTTCGGTGAGCGTACGACGCCCGCGTAATTCCACATCGTCGTCTGAATCTGCTCCATGTCCTGCCGCACCAACACGGGATCGGCCTCGCGGGTCGGGCTCTCCCACGGGCGCGGCGTCGGTCGCCGAAAACCTCCGGCGCCAACATCCACCGCGTCGGCGCGAGCGGCGAACTTCGCGCTGGTCAGACACTCAAGCAGCGACGTACTCGCGAGACGATTCGCCCCATGCAGGCCGGTGCAACCGGTTTCCCCGATCGCGTTGAGATCACGAATATTCGTCCGCCCCCGCAGATCGGTGTGCACGCCGCCGCAGGCAAAATGGGCGGCGGGGACCACCGGGATGAACTCCCGTGAGATATCGACGCCGTGACTGAGGCAGCGCTCGTAGACATTCGGGAAACGCTCCCGGATAAACTCCGGTTTCATCGCCGAGAGATCCAGGTAGACGCAGGCCTCACCACTGGCCGCGAGTTCCTGTTTGATGGCGCGCGCCACGACATCGCGCGGCGCAAGGGAGCCGCGCGGATCCTCCAGGTCGACAAAGCGCTCTCCCCGCGCGTTCACCAGGACTCCGCCTTCGCCGCGCAACGCCTCCGTGACCAAAAAGCGCGGCGCGTTCTTCTTCGCGAAAACGGTCGGGTGAAACTGCACGTATTCCAGGTCGATGAGACGCGCGCCCACCCGATAAGCCATCGCGACCCCGTGACCGACGCTCCCGGGTTGATTGGTCGAATGCAGGAAAATTTGTCCGAGTCCGCCCGTCGCCAGCACCGTCTTCTTCGCCACGATCGCCGCAACTTCGCCGCTGCGCGTATCGAGCACGTAGGCGCCGAAACAGGTCAGGGGTTCATACTTGTCGGCCGCATCGATCGAGTTGTGCGAGAGCGTGAGGAGATCAATTGCCACCCAACCCGCGCGCCGCTTGATCTGCGGGGTCGAATCCACTTTCCGGGCAACCGCCTCCAAAATCGCGTGCCCGGTCGCATCTTTCGCGTGGATGATTCGCCGTTCGCTGTGACCGGCTTCGCGCGTGAAATCGAGCTGGCCGCTCGCATCGCGGTCGAAACCCACCTGCAGCTCTTCGAGGAGAAGTTCCTTCACCGCAATCGGCCCCTCGCGCACCAGTTGTTCGACTGCCGCAGGATTCGAAGTGCCGTCACTGGCATCAACGATGTCGCGGGCCAATGACGCCGGCTGCGAAGTCACGTCGTAGATAATGCCGCCCTGCGCCCAATCGCTGTTCGCGACGAGGGGCTCGGACAAACAGAGGATCTCGACGGACAAACCCAGCTTGGCGGCTTGGAGTGCGTAGGCTGAACCCGCAAGGCCTGCTCCGATGACGAGACAGTCGGTCTGATAAATCTGCATGCAGGGTCGCGCGGGCCGGTTATTTTTTCCGCGCGGGAAGCAGCGTGAGGCTCAGGTCCGCGGCCGGCGCCGAGTGCGTGAGCGCTCCGACGCTGATCACGTTGACGCCGGGCAGGGCGAAATCGCGCAGCGTTTCATAGCGCACGCCCCCGGAAACCTCCACTAGGGCCTTGCCGGCAATGAGCTTCACCGCGTTGCGAATCAGCGCCGGCGTCATGTTATCGAGCAGGATGACTTCTGCTCCCGAACGCACCGCTTCCCGCACTTCCGCCAAGGTCTTCGCCTCCACTTCGATCTTGGCGAGGTGCGGGGCCGCCGCACGCGCGAGCACCACCGCCTTGGCCAAACCTCCGGCGGCGGCGATGTGATTGTCTTTGATGAGCACGTGCTCGCCGAGGGAAGAGCGATGATTGAAACAACCGCCGCAGCGCACCGCGTATTTTTCCAAGGCGCGATAACCGGGAGTGGTCTTGCGCGTGTCCACTACGCGAACCCCCGTGCCCTTCACCGCATCGGAGAACTTGCGCGAGAGCGTCGCCACCCCGGAAAGACGCTGGATGAAATTCAGGGCCGTGCGTTCGGCGGTCAGCAGGGATCCCGTCGGCCCTGTCACTCGGAGCACCACCCCGCCCGGCTTGATCCGATCGCCATCGCGGGCGGTCAACGTGACCTTCAGTTCCCGGTCGACCCGGGCGAACACCCGCGCGGCGAGGTCCAATCCACAGATCACCAGATGGTGTCCGGCTTCGATGAAAGCCTGCGAACGATGCTTGGGGGGGAAAATCGCACGACTGGTGACATCGCCGAGACCTGCGTCTTCGTCGATCGCCAGGTCAATGAGATGGTCGGTGCGGGGATCAATCATGCGAGGAAAGCCAAACTTGGCTGAGCCACATGTCACTCGTGAAAGTGACGGGGTGGCGCCGTGCCCTTAGTCCTTCGGCGAGAGTTCGAACATCCGTTCGATGCAACGCAGGGCGCGCAGGCGCAGGCCTTCCTCAAGCGTCACGATCTGTTCCAGCCGTGGATTCAACAAGGCGTCCCGCACCTTCTCCAGCGAGTTGAGTTTCATATGTACCGCACGCTGACCAG
>JBDSSU010000370.1:0-7113 GCA_039928635.1 Opitutaceae bacterium
CCTGCGGAGCTGGTAAGCCTGAGCCGTGGCGCTGGACGGAAGGTTATCGCGGAGGGCGAGCTGACTCAGCTGTTGAAACTCCCGGTCGGTTTCGCGCGTGTAGTCGGCGTAGCGGGTATCGCCGAGGGTGGCTCTCAACTGCTGTTCGAGCTGTTGCTGGGCAGCGCGGCGAGGCTCTTCGTTGGCCGATGAAATTGCGTTGCCGCTAGTGTTCAGGGGGAATTGCTCGTTGAGCGATTGCTGCACTTGGAAGATCGCGCGGTATTCCGCCTCGTTGGGTTCGAAGGCGCCGAGCTGTCGGCTCAGCATGTTGGTGATGGGGGAGCTCCGCATCGTGTACTCGGCGAATTCAGCAGGGGAAAGGACGGCGGCGAGGTCCGCTTTCTTTTCCCGCGCGAGCACGGCGCTTTTCTCCCGATCCTCCGGGAGAGTGACCCCTTTCGACGCGGCGGACAGCGTGCGGTTCATCTCCGCGTAGTCGTCCTCGATACGCTGAAGCTGGTCGATTTTTGCCGGCGGGAGATTGCCGAACTGACGGCGCTGAGCAGCCGAGACTTCGCCGGTGGCAAAGAAATCATCCTTGAACAAATCGCGGAGCACCCGGGTGCTCTCCTGCTGAATTCGCATGAGCTCTTCCGTGCGGGCGGAGCCGGCAGAAAACGAACTGGAGCCTCTCCAAAATGGCGTGCTGCCGTCGGGCTCGATCAGGGCGCGAATGCGGGCGTTGTAGCGGGCACCGACTTCACTGCTGACGACAGCGCGGATGAGTGAAGCGGGGAACCCGGCGGCCCGGAGCCGGGCAACAAGGGTGGCGGGATCGTCGGAGGCGAGGGTGGCCCACAGCGGCCGTGCGCTGGTGGCGGGTGCAGGCTTCGAGGTCGTGGGCTTGGCGGGCGAGCCCGTCGAGGTGGGAGAGGAAGCGTCTCGCGAAAAGAAATCGCGAAACGCCGGCGGAGCGAGTTTGGGGCGCAGGGCAAACGTCGCGACGAGTGCCAGATTAAGCGCGAGCGAGATCGCGATGAGGAAGGTTTTCACGGAGAGGGGTAGGCTGAAGAGCCAGCGAGGATGAGGCGGTTTCGCGGAGGCAGCAGCTCGATGAGCAACGGCGGGGTGGGGATCCGCGGACGCTGTCGAGCAGGCCGCGCGACGTCAAAGCGTCTTATGGCTTGGGAGCGATTTGGCTGCCAAAGCGTCGGGGAGCCCTGAGCCGTCGCGGTCCGGCGGGCGTTCGCGGGTGCTGAGTCTACAGCGGTTTAAATGAAAGTGTAGCCATAGATCACTCGAACCAAACCTCTGTCATTCTGGGACCGGGACCAACGCGATGCGTGGGGTGATTCGTCCGATGAACTATCGCCTTCACCCAGACGCTAGTCATCCTGAGCGAAGCGAAGGATCCAGCAGGAGCTGCGTGACCCATCTCGCGGTGTGAGTCCCAGTGGATTCTTCACTTCGTTCAGAATGACAAAGAACTCGGCGTTCATCAGCAGACTGAATGGAAAACCAGGGATTTTCGTGGAACGCGCGATGAACCAATCAACCCGGGTTTGTCTCGCGAAGGACGCGAAGGGGTCAAAGGCGTGCTTCGTTTCTTCTGCGTCCTTCCCGTGAGCGTGCCGCGGTTGGGTTTGCCGATGATTCCACTCGAACGCGCGCGCGCGCGGTCCGGACGAAGAAGGCGAAAGACGCTTCACTGACTCCGACCCGCCATGCGCGGAACCGAAGCCGTGCGTCCCGTCTCCGGCTATTTCGCCGTGCAGTTGAACATCCACTTTACGCCGAAACGATCGGCGAGGCTTCCCCAGTAGGCGCCCCAGAACATTTCCTGCAGCGCCATTTCGACTTTGCCGCCTTCACTGAGAGCGGCGAAGAGACGATCCGTCTCCGCGCGAGTGTCGGGTTCGAGATTGATGTAGACGTTGTTGCCCTGCGTCAGCTTGAAGCCCATCGACTCCGGCGAGTCCGTTCCCATCAGGACGTGGCCGCCCAGGATCGGGAGGGCGACGTGCATCACGAGTTTCGCTTGGTCAGCCGGCACGGGAGGTTGGCCGGGGCAGGGCGGGCCATCACTGAAACGCATGATGGACGCCACGAACTCAGTTTTAAAAACACTTTTGTAGACGAGGAATGCTTCCTCGGTGTTGCCGGCGAAGTTGAGATAAGTGGTGACGCGAGCCATGGGAATAACGGGACTAGGGTTGAGGAGAGGGGGAGTGTTGGTGGTGAACACCCCTTCAACGAATGGCGTTCCGGAATTCGGACAGACGCCACGATTTTTGTTAGAAATGGGTCATCGGGGGCACGCCTGAAAGCAGGAGGACGGAGCGCGGAGGGAGTAACTGAGATCGGAGCGATGGGCTGGCGCCCGCTGGCTTACTGCCGTCTGGGGCGCTTGGGAATGGCGCGACGTTTACCCGCGTGATCGTTCTTCATGAGGAAACGCCGCGCTTCCGCTTGACGTTCTCGCCACTTCGGGCCGGCCTCCCGTTTCGAAAATGAATGTTTCCACCGCGCTTGGCCGGCTTCGCCTCGTTGGTTTCCTCGAAGGAATGTCTTTCCTGGTGCTGCTGGGAGTGGCGACGCCGTTGAAATATTTAGCGGGGCTACCCGAGGCCGTCCGTGTCGTCGGCATGGCGCATGGCGGGCTGTTTATCGCCTACATCGCGGCGATCATCCAAGCGCAGCTCGAATACAAGGATTGGCCCTTGCGCCGATCGGGGCTCGTGTTGCTCGCCTCATTTCTCCCTTTCGGGCCGTTCTTCGTGGACCGCAAAGTCCTGCAGGGTTTGCCGGAGTGATCAGGGGCGACCAGACGCGCGATCGGGCCTTTCGCTTTCCCCCGAGGCCGCGTGACTTGGCGAGCGTGCGCCACGAAAGACGTAAGTCGGAAAGCATGAAAGGCAGGGGAAGAACCCGCCTCGCGTCCAAACGTCACGGCAATTCTTCGGGGGTAATTCCAGCCAGCCGCGCGCGCCTTGGATTCGGGAAGACGCGGGAGCCCCCGTACAGCGACACGCGGCATGGGTGAGTTTGAGCCGCCAACCTTTCGAGATTGAGGGTGGTCAATTCTCTCATCGCTTTCGGTGAAACTTTCGGGGGTCGCTGGGAGTCATACGACCATGCGTTTCTTGAAGATTGTCCTGACGGCCGTTGTGGCTGCGCTCGCCGTGCTGGCGGGCTTGATGATTGGCGCGCTGGCGGCGGCCACCAGCGTGGTTCTTTTCTTCTCGCGGCGGTCGCGAAAGCGGGAGAGTCAGGGCCGAATCGCCCCGTTGGGAAATCCCGCGCATGCGCGCCCGACGAGAGCGCACGACGTCGACATCATCGATGTAACCGCCACGGAAGTCCCCGCTGATCCCGGGAGCCGTTAGTGGGATGTCTGGGATGAGGCGAACCCGGGCCTCTTGGCGCTGGCCCGCAGCCACGTCGGCTTGCCCGTTGCAGTAGCGCTGACGAACGCACACTTGATTTATTTTTGACGGGCGAAACTTTTCCGAAGGTGGAAGTGGCTGTGCCCAGGAGGAAAGCCGGGTAGCAACGCGCGCTTCCATGCGCGAACGCAGCGGCCGGCAATAGCTTGGAAGTGAGCGTGCGAATTACGGCTCACTGGCTTCGATCAAGCCAGTGGGCCCTCAAGTGTCGGAGAGCGTCGACCAGATCCTCCGCGGCAACGGGCTTGCTGAGGTTGGGCTTGCCTCGAAAAAATGGACACTAATTCAGGCGGCTTTGATATTTAGTGTTTGTTGTTTTTCGAACGCCACAGGGGAAACATAACCGAGGGAGCTGTGGCGCCTCGTCGGGTTGTAGAACGTCTCGATGTAATCGAAGACGGCAAGTTCAGCGTGACGGCGGCTGACAGGAATCGCCGTGTCGAGCCCGGTGTCCGTTTTCAGCGTGCTCCAAAACGATTCCATCGCGGCGTTGTCGTAGCAATTGCCGGCCCGGCTCATGCTGCGTTCGATTCCGGCGGCGGCCAGAGCCTTGAGGTAGTCTTCGTCCACATACTGGCTGCCGCGATCGGAGTGGTGGAGAAGCCCTTTGGGTGGGCGTCGGCGTTTTAAGGCGTCGGCGAGGGCGGCCTGCACCAAACACGCATGCAGCGTCGGACCACACGCCCAGCCGACGATGCGGCGGCTCCAACGGTCGAGGATCGCAGCGAGGTAAAGCCAGCCTTCGGCCGTTTGCAGATACGTGATGTCGGTCAGCCAGCATTGATTGGGACCGGTCGGTGCCGGACGTTTGGCGAGGAGGTTGGCGGCGACTGGCTGGGCGTGCCGACTGTCCGTGGTGCGGGGTCGTCCGGCGATGTTTTTTGCGCCCGCGCAAACCCTGGTCCCGCATCAACCGAGCGCAGCGGCGTTTGCTCGTGCGCGTGCCAGCCTCGCGCAGATCCTCGACGATGCGCGGCGCCCCATAGGTGCCGCGGCTGGCCTCGTGAGCGGTGGCGATCTGGCCAGCGAGGGCCACATCGGCGCGCTGCCGGGCGCTCGGCTGGCCGTGCCGCCAACGGTAATACCCGCTGGGCGCCACGCCCCACAGTTGGCAGAGCCCGCGGATCGAGTGTTCGTCCTTCATCGCTTCAATCTCGGCATACCGCTCTCGGACGTTTCGGAGAGTATGCCGACCGATTTTTTTAGAACGATCTCCCGCTCGCGCATGCGCATCAACTCCCCGCGCAGCCGGCTAATTTCCTGCTCCGCTTCCGCGAGCGTCTGCGGCGCGGGGCCGCTCTCGCCGGGTCGCGGCCCATACAACTTGCGCCATTCATAGAGCTGCCACGTGGGGAGCCCAAGTTCCCTGGCCACGAGCTTCACCGTGCGATCACCGTGCAACGTGAGTTCCACGGCGTGGCGCTTGTAGGTTTCGTCGAACTTGCGCCGGGGCGTTGCCCCGGACCCCTTCCGGTCTTTCTGGTTCATGATTTTTCCTCCGGTCGCCTGAACGGGCCGACTCCGTGTCCTCCGCTGGTTGGTCGCTTCCTGCGGCAAGCTCTTCGGCTCCTATCCTCGGAAGCGACCAACCAGCTACCCGTCAACGCGGATGTCTGTGTCCACTAAATCGAGGCAATCTCAGGTAGTGATCTGCGCCCAGCGAAAAAGCATGCGCCACATATTTCTCAGAGGCCGCGCCGGACATCATGATGATGGTGGAATTCGCAGAGGCTTCATTCTTCCTCAGCCAGGTGAGAACCTCGAAGCCGGAAACTTTCGGCATATGGACGTCCAAAAATATGAGGGCGGGAAGCGGGTGCTGTGCTCGGTCGGAATACTTCCCCGTTCCTTTGAAATAACCGACGGTCTCGTCGTAGCTCGCCGTAAAAACCAGGGGGTTGCGAACGCTGGCCTCCTCGAGTGCCACGCTGAAAAGCAGCGCGTCGTTTTCCGAATCTTCCACAATCAGAATGGGGTCTGAACTGCGGAGCACTGCCGGACTGAATACAGGTTTTTCCGAAAAGCCAGTGGAAGCGTGGCCCGTGTCCGACGGGAAAATGCAGGATCGGTGGCGATGATTTCAAAGTCCTCGCGGAGAATTTATGATGTCTCGCGGTCGACGTGCAACGAACTGCCCCAGACATCGCGTCTTGCTGACCAGCATCGGGCAGTGGAACGCCCTCCGTGATCACTCGGCCTGAGCTTAGGCGTAATGGTTGAGCTCTAGCCAATAGGCACGAAAGTGCTTCAAACTTTTAATGAGGTCCCCGTGATTCTTTGGTTTCAAGAGGTACGAATTGGCTCCGAGGCGATACGAGCGGGCAATGTCGTCCGCTGAAGAAGAGCCCGACATCATGATTACCACGAGGCGCTTCGACTCCTCGTTTTCGCGGATCCAGGTGAGAAGGTCGAAACCGGACTTGCCGGGCATGTTGATGTCGAGGAATGCGATCAACGGAGGAGGGTATTCAGCACGATCGGCGTACTTTCCCCAGCCGCGGAGATAGTCCAACGTTTCATCGTAGCCCGACGTGAACACCAAGGGATTCTCCACGTCGGCATCTTCCAGTCCTTGTTTCAGGAGCGAGGCATCGTCCGGCGAATCATCAACAATAAGAATGTGATCGGTTTCACGTGCCACGGCGGCGAGCAAATCCGAGTCCGCAGCAAAAAGCTAGTCTCCGAATGACTGCTGGCGTCGTCGTCGGGCGATTGGTGGATTTTGAAATCGTTTGAGCCCCTCCTCGATCGGCGAAATCACCTCGCGGGGAAAATTTTCAGCGCGGTTTTGGAGATTTTGAGATGCCGGCCGACCCTTTGAATATCCTCCATTGGAACGTCGATTTCGGGGTTGCCGGTGGTGACGCCTTCGTGCCGGTCAAAAATCCAAAACTGTTCGAGATGATGAAGGCGCAGACAGGCCTCCTTCAAAATCTCGACGATTTTCTGGATGTTCTCGTCCTCATCCTTCAGCGCTGGAAAACACAGGTAGCAGTAAACTTTCTGGACCGGTCCTCCATGATCGGCGTGGTCAACGGCCAGGGTGGCGGTGAGCAGGACACCAGAGACTCGCATGATTATCTGACTGGGCATGGCGATGAGGGTGCTAAGCGGGCACACGTTTTAGGGGTTTAGGTTGTTTGACTAGCCTACCGAGTAATAGGGAGATGCAATCTTGACCACGCATCCGGTAAAAGTCGGTAAAGGTGAGCTGAACGTCATCTCGTTAAAAGTACTTCATTGCGGGGGCCTGGCGGCGAGCTTGGGTTCAGACCGCGCTTAAACCCACGAACGATTTTCAGAATATGGCCGAGAAATCCAATGAAGCCGGCATTGACCGCACGCTCTCACCCCGAGAAAGAGACGAGTGGCGTTACGAGCTTCGTTCTTTGCAACGGGAGTTCCCGTCCGTGCCAAGTCCGCGGATTGAACGCGCACTTCGCCAAGCCCTGGAGGAGCCCCCGAACGGTTCACGGCAGGACATCGAGATTTCTGCCCGGAGCAGTTTGGCGTTTCAAAGTTTGTTTCCTTGCAGAGCAGACGCGTAATTTTTTTTCAAGGGACCGTTTTGCTTCACAATAATCCTGCTTCGGTTTGTTCGAGCTGAAGGCGCGGCAAGGGGTACATGGACGCTTTAATACCTGCATGCAGCTCGCGCTAGTCTTCAGGGTGAACACACCGGATA
>JBDSSU010000371.1:0-9084 GCA_039928635.1 Opitutaceae bacterium
CCGGGAGGGGCGGCGCCTTTGCACCGCCCCTCGCCTCTGGTTTCCGGCGAAAGAACCGGTCGGGCCCGCCAGCTATTTTCCCAGCCCGGGCGTCGTCTGGTGAGGACCCATCGGGCTTGGGTTTCCGTCCCGCCAAGCTGTTCAAGCTTCGACGAAGTTCTGGCCAACTTCGTCGGTGTGTAGTCCGCGGCAGGTGCGTGAGACGCATCTGCCGCGGTTTTTTTTTGGCGGGCTCCGCGCGAAGCGCCCTGTCTGGCGCTTGCCTTCCCTGCTCCCGGGTGTCCTCTATTTCCGAAGTCGTCCCCGAACCATGCTTCGTTTCATCGCCCGCCGCTTGCTCGAGACCATTCCGGTGCTTCTCGTGATCATCACGGCCACGTTTTTCATGATCCGATTCGTGCCCGGCGGGCCCTTCACCGCGGAACGAGCCGTGACCGAGGAAGTGCGGCGCAATCTCGAAAAGGCTTACGGCCTGGATAAAAGCATCGGCGCCCAATACGTGGATTACCTGAAGATGATCGCGCGCGGGGATCTGGGGCCGTCGTTCAAATATCCGAATCGAACGGTCAACGAGATCATCGCCGACAAGCTCCCGACTTCCCTCGAACTCGGGCTCCTGTCGCTCGCCATCGCCCTGGGTGTCGGCCTGACGCTCGGCGTGATTGCCGCGGTGAAACGCAACACCTGGCTCGATTATCTTTGTTCCTCCGTGGCGATGTTCGGCATCTGCGTGCCGACCTTTGTGGTGGGGCCGTTGCTGGTGCTGTCCTTCGCGATTCACTTCAGCTGGTTCAACGCGTCGGGTTGGTACGAACCGCGTGACCGGATCCTCCCGTGCTTCACCCTCGGCTTTTATTACGCGGCCTACATCGCACGCCTGACCCGTGGCGGAATGCTCGAAGTGCTCAGCCAGGATTATATCCGGACCGCACGGGCCAAGGGAGCGGGGGAAACGCGCGTCATCTTCAAACACGCGTTGCGCGGCGGACTGCTGCCCGTCGTTTCCTTTCTTGGCCCGGCCATCGCGGGAATTCTCACCGGATCGTTCGTGATCGAGACCATCTTTCAGATTCCCGGTCTCGGGCGGGAGTTCGTGAACAGCGCCTTCAATCGCGACTACACGTTGGTCCTGGGGACCGTGATCCTGTACGCGGCGCTGATCATCTCCCTGAATCTCGCGGCCGACATCGTGCAAGTGTGGCTCAATCCGAAGCTGAAATTTGAGCAGTAGCATGGGCACGATTTCCCCTCCCCTTCCGCCCGCCGCTTCCGCGCACGAGCCCCTCGAGCAGGGAACCTCGCTCTGGCGCGATGCCTGGCACCGGCTGCGGAAAAACCAACTGGCAGTCACGGGCGGAGTGCTGCTGATCGTGCTGCTGGTCCTTTGCGTGTTTGGCCCACTTTTCTCCCAGTCCTACCAGAATCAAAATCTGGATCTGGGCGCCACCCCACCCAGCAGCGCGCATTGGCTCGGCACCGACACGCTCGGGCGCGATCTGTTTGCCCGCATTCTCTATGGCGGCCGCATTTCGATCACGGTCGGCGTCATTGCCACCGTCGTGGCATTGGTGATTGGCGTCTCCTACGGTGCGATCGCCGGCTTCTTCGGCGGCAAACTGGATTCCGTAATGATGCGCATCGTGGATATTCTTTATGCCCTGCCGTTCACGATTTTCGTCATCCTGCTGATGGTGCTTTTCGGACGGAACATCATCCTGATGTTCTTCGCGATCGGCGCCGTCGAATGGCTGACGATGGCGCGCATCGTCCGCGGCCAGATCATGTCGATCAAGAAAATGGAATACATCGAAGCCGCGCGTGCGATCGGACTGAGCCAGCGCCGGATTATCTTCCGCCACATGGTGCCCAATGTGCTCGGGCCGGTTCTCGTCTACACCTCGCTGACGATTCCCTCCGTGATGATGCTGGAGGCCTTTATCAGTTTCCTGGGTCTAGGCGTGCAGCCGCCGCTGAGTTCGTGGGGCGTGCTGATCAAGGACGGATCGGAGAAGATGGAGGAGTTCTGGTGGCTGCTCGTTTTTCCCGGCACCGCTTTTTCGCTGACGCTTTTCTCGCTGAACTTCCTCGGCGACGGCTTGCGCGACGCCCTCGACGTCCGCTCGGCGAAGGACTGAGGCCGGTCGTATTGACACGTTGTCAAGGTGGTAATACCTCCCAGCCATGCCAACAATCACCGTCAAGATGACCAAGGCGCTTCACAGCAGGCTCGAAGCCGAGGCCGCCCGCCGTCGCACCACAAAATCCGCCATTATGCGCGAGGCGTTCTCGCAGCGCCAGTCGTCTGCGCCGGCCGGGTCGTTCTACGAACGGGCCAGGCATCTCATCGGTGCGGCCACCGGCCCCAACGATCTTGCGACCAATCCGAAGCACCTGGCTGGCTATGGCAAATCCCGTACTCCTTGATACCGGTCCGTTGGTGGCCTTCATCAACCGCGAGGAGTCCAGACACCAATGGGCGGCCGAACAGGTCAAGTCGCTTGAACCGCCATTTCTTACCTGCGAGGCGGTGATATCCGAGAGTATGTTTCTACTCCGCTCGGCGCGCAACGGGGTGCCGACCCTGATGAGCATGATGCAGGAGGATTTGATCCGCCTGGCCTTCGACCTCGACGACCACCTGGCTGACGTTGCCCGGCTCATCGCCAAATATCACGATGCCCCCATGTCGCTCGCCGACGCCTGCCTGGTACGCATGAGCGAGCTGCATTCCAACTGCCGCGTCTTCACGTTCGATTCGGATTTCAAGCTCTACCGGCGCCACGGACGCCAGTCGATTCCGCTGATCTACCCCGCCCGCTGATGCGTCGTTTCCGCCCCTACTTCAGCTATCTCCGGCCGCATCGCGGATTGCTGACTCTCGCCATCCTGTGCGGGGTCATCGCCGGACTGGCTTCCGGTGCGGGTCTGCCGCTGATGATCGACCGCGTCTTCCCGGTCATCTTTCAAGAGCAACGCACCGATCTCCCCGAACGTTGGAAGCTCGAAAACCTTTCCCCGAAGCTGGACCTCGACGCGGCTCAACAGGAACGCCTCGCGCCCATCCTTCAGCGCGCGTCCGCGGAATTCGCGACGAATCTCGATCAGTACAAAGCCATCGAGCAACGGCTGGAAGCCGAGTTGAAAGCGCAGCTCACTCCTCCGCAGCTCGAGAAATACGAAGCGTCGCGGCGTCGCCTGACCTCGTGGCAGATCGGGTTGGTCGCCCTCTGGATCCCGTTCATCTTCGCGATCCGCGGCATCGCCGGCTATCTCAACGTCTACTTGATCCAGCTCGCCGGTACGCGCGTGCTTGAAAAGCTGCGCCTCGATTTTTTCCACAAACTCCAGGTCCTGCCGTTGTCGTTTTTTCAAAAGAATTCCTCGGGCGATCTGCTTTCGCGGGGAATGGCGGACGCGAACCAGCTGCAGGTCACGTTGATCACGGTCGCGAATGAGATTGTGCGCAGCCCTGCCACGCTTCTGGGCGCGATCGGGGCGATCGCGTGGAAGGCGTATCACGTGCACGGCGTCACGCTCGTGCTCGTGTCCCTGGCCGTGATTCCACTCTGCGTGCTGCCGATTCGCTACGTCGGCAAAAAACTCATCAAGCGCACGGGCCAGATCCAAGCCGAGCTCGGGAGCATGACGGATATTTTCCGCGAAAACCTGAGCGCCGCGAAGGAAGTCCGGGCGTTTAATCTCGAGGACCGCGAAGTCGCCCGTTTCACCCGCGCTTCGCAGACGCTGATCCGTGCGCTCATGAAGTTCATGAAGTACGAGAAAGCGCTTACTCCGCTGATCGAGATCATCTCCGCCATCGGAATCGCGTTCACCTTGCTGTACGCCTACCGGGTCCAACTGGACCTCAAAACGTTCATGGTCCTGATCACCGCGCTCTACGCGAGCTACGAGCCGATCAAGAAACTCGGCAGCCTGAACAACGAAATGAAACGTGGCCTCGGATCACTCGATCGCCTCGAAGCCGTGCTGCAGGCACCCGTCACCATCGTGGACGCACCCGACGCGAAGCCGCTTCCCCGCGCGACCGGAGACCTTGCTTTTGAGGAGGTGAGTTTTTCCTACCAGGACGGCGGGCCCGTGCTGGTTGATCTCACGCGTCGGATTCCCGCCGGCGCGATCTGCGCGCTGGTCGGGCCGAGTGGCGCGGGCAAGTCGACGTTCGCCAATCTCGTCCCGCGTTTTTTCGATCCGGTCTCCGGCCGCGTCACGCTCGACGGACATGATCTGCGCGCGCTGCGGCTGGCTGACCTGCGGCAAAATATCGCGGTCGTTTCGCAGGATCCCGTGCTCTTTAACGACACGATTTTCCACAATCTCCTCCTGGCGCGACCCAACGCCACGCAGGAAGCGGTGGAAGCCGCGGCCCGCGATGCCTTCGCGCACGACTTCATCAAAGGGTTCCCAGAGGGTTATCGCACGATCGTCGGTGAACGCGGCGCGCGGCTCTCGGGCGGACAAAAGCAACGCATCGCGCTCGCCCGCGCCTTCCTCCGCAACGCGCCGATTCTCATCCTCGATGAAGCCACCAGCGCCCTCGACTCCGAGAGCGAGGCGGCGATTCAGCAGGCGCTCAAGAAACTCGTCGTCGGGAAAACGGTTCTGATCATCGCGCATCGTTTCTCCACGATTCGCGACGCCACGCTCATTTTGGTTTTCGATCGCGGTGCGATCGTCGCGAGTGGTTCGCATGCCGAGTTGCACGCGGCCAATCCCCTCTATCGATCGCTCTACGACCGGCAGCAGATCGGCGCGTGATGGCTTCGACCGGTCCATGCCTTCCACCAAGCGCCTCCGCTGCCGATGAACGGGAGAAGGTGGCACGGGCATCTTGCCCGGGGGTTCGGAACACGGGCGGGACGCCCGTGCCACTCCGATTCCAGCGCGAATTTGCTCCCCCTCTCAGAATCACCAACGGGTTTGAAGGCACTCTCTGATCTCAGCATGCCCGCCGATGCTCCGCGCATCCTCGTTATTCGCCGGCGTTACCTCGGCGATATCGCGCTGCTCGGCTCTTTCTTTCGCAATCTTCGCCTGCACTGGCCCGGCGCACACATCACCGCGCTGGTCGAACCGGCCTACGCCCCCGTTCTCCTTCTGAACCCGGATGTCGACAGGGTCCTCAACTTGTCCAGCGGAGCGGTCGGTTGGCTGCGACTGCTGCGCGGGTTGCGAGCGGCAAAATTCACCCACGTCTTCGATCAGGATAACAACGACCGCACGGCCATTCTCACCCGTCTTACGGGCGCGCCGTTTCGGGCCACGCTGCAACTCGAAACGGTCGCCCGGCATCTCCCGGCTTTCTACACGCACACGGTCGCCGTGCGTTTTGATGACTACCACTCGCGCTCCATCACCGAAACTTACCTGAGCTTGCTGGCCGCAGCGGAAGTTCCGCTGGTCAGCCGGGAAATCCGCTTGCTCCCTCGTCCGGAAGACCTGCTCGCGACCCGGCCGCAGGCGAATCGCTCCTCGCCGAAAATCCTCCTGCATCCCGGCAGCCGCAGTGCGTTTCGGATCTGGCCGGCGGAAAACTTTGCGGCGGTGTGCGACCGCCTGCAGGGCGAACGGCGCGTCCAGGTTTCAGTCGTCGGCGGTCCTGCCGAGCAGCCGCTCGTCGAGGCGATCTGTCGCGACGCCAAAACCGCCCCCGCCCGAATCGCGGGGACGTTGAGCGTGCCGGAGTTTGCCGCGCTCGCCTCGCAATTCGATCTCATGCTGTGTCACGACAGCGGTCCGATGCACCTCGCCGCGGCGGTGGGCACGACGATTGTCGCGCTGTTCGGTTCGCAAAACGCCACGGTCTGGGGACCGGTCGGCGCGCAACACACCGTGTTACAAGCGCCTCAGCCGTGCGAAAATTGCGTCTCCCCCGGAGAGTGTATTCGGGGAGACTCCTATCGGAACTACTGCGTTCGCCGAATCACGGTTGAAGAGGTGTTCAACGCCGTGGTGGCAAAGCTCGCGGCGAAGGGCCTCGTTTAAACCGCCGAAATTTGCCGCTGCTCGAATGGCTTCGCGGAGCGCTGATCGCTTCAAAGCGTCTACGCGCGAAACGCGATGATCGTATTGGCCTGACCGATGATATCCATAAAGCAGCCCGCCTTGATGCCCTCGAAAATCGCGCGCGTCACGCCATCTGCCCGACTTCCGAAATCGTGAAAAGCGATGACGCCACCCGGCTTCACAAACTGAGCCCAAGCCGCGATGTCGTCCTTGCACGCGTCGTAGGAATGATCCGCATCAATGAACAAGAAATCGATCGTGCGCCGCAGCGGGTAGAGTTGCCGCGCGGCCGCGAGCGAATCGCTTACCACGGGTTCGGCCCGACCCCGGAATCCGAGCGCGGCTAAATTCTGCTGGAAAATCTCCAGGGTGCTGCGCCGGCCCATCGCCCGAAAATGCCGTTCGTGCCAAGCGACATCCTCGCCACACGTGGATTCGCCTTTGAAATTATCCACGGCGTAGATTTTGGCCCGGTGTCCTTTCAAACCTCCCGCGATAAAGCAGGTCGAGCCGCCCATCCAAGAACCCACCTCGATCACCTGAGCATCGGCTGGCAAGTCGCTCGCCAGTTGAAACAAAAATCCTCTTTCCGGGATGGCGCCCATGTCGTCGGTTTTGAAATGACGCGCGATCCGGTAAAATTCATCCCAAGCCAGATCCGGGCGCCGTTTCCGCGCCCCACGCAGGAAGCGCCCGGATTTTTGGGCGAAACGGAGATCGCGGACCAACGGCCAGTGCTTGAACGCCATGTGCGCGAGGGAACGCACCACCCGGCCACGCGGAAAGCTTTTTCCTCCCGTCTTTTGATTTGTCATTCTGAGCGCAGCAAAGAATCCAATAACCCGCACGCGAGCGGCCCTCCTGCCGGATTCTTCGCTGCGCTCAGAATGACAATCCCAGGACAATCGTCCTCTCCCAAAGTCACCGTCGCGATTCTCACCTACAATCGCGCGGAATTCCTGCGCCAGACGCTCGCGGGGATCCGGCAACAGCAGTTTCCGCGCGATCACTACGAAGTGCTCGTCGTGGATAACAATTCCACCGACGACACCCGCGCGATCGTCGAGTCGTTCGCCATCGAGCGCCCGGCACCACGCCATGTTTTCGAACCCAGGCAGGGCCTCGATCATGCCCGCAATCGCGCGATCAAAGAAGCGCGCGGTGAGATCCTCGTCTTCGCTGACGACGATATTCTCGTGAAGCCGGACTGGCTCGCGCAGCTCGTGGTGCCGCTCATGGCGGATCATCAGCGTCAGATCGGCGTGCTGGGCGGCGAGGTGATCCCGGTCTTTCCCGATGGGCTTCCTCCTTGGGTCGCGGAATGGCATGCGCCTCTCGCGTTCCGTTCCGACACGGGACCCCTGGACGTGAGACATTCGCCCATGGGCGCGAATCTGGCGGTGCCGCGCTGGGTGTTCGAGCAGCTCGGGCCGTTTTCGACCGCCCTGGATCGCAACGGAAAAAATCTTTTCGGCGGGGGAGACGCGGAGTTGATCCGTCGCGTCCGCGAAGCCGGCCTCGAGGTGTGGTTTTCGCCCGGTGCCGCCGTGAAACACCAGATGCCGGCCAGCCGGACCACGTTCAGTTATGCGGCGAGACACGCTTTCGATTCGGCGCGGTCACGCGTCGTGGACCGCGCGGGACGAGACGATGCCGGCGGTTATCTGATTTCGCGATTCCTCGCGAATGCCCTCAAGGCTCCTGCTTTCGCCCTAATGGCGTTGGTGAACGCGATCATCTTCCGCACCGGTGACGCGAAGAAGGCCCTGGTGCGGGCCTGGCGTTCGTGCGGTTACCTCTACCAAATCCCGCGCTCGCTCGCCGGAAAAATCTGAGTCTTTCTTTTCCGCGTGGCTGTCCCGCTTCAACTCTCCGTCGTCGTCGTTGCGAAAAACGAGGCGCACAACCTGACGCGATGTCTCGCGAGCGTCGCCGGATGGGTGGCGGAAATCGTCGTCGTGCTCAACGACACGACCGATGACAGCGACGCGGCAGCACGGAAGTTCGGCGCCGCCGTTCATCAGGTGCCCTGGCAAGGTTACCGTGATACCAAGAACGCCGCCCTCGCGCTCGCGAAAAATTCGTGGGTGCTCTCGATCGACGCCGACGAGGAGGTGTCGCCATGGTTGCGCGCCTCCATCGAAGGCTTTCTTCGCGGCGATCAGGCTCAATTCGCCGGCGCCCGTTTTTCGCGTCGCGTCTGGTTTATCGATCGCTGGATCAAGCATGGGGACTGGTACCCCGATCTGAGCCTGCGGCTCTTTCGGCGAGAACGTGCGCGTTGGGGCGGCGACGCGTTTGTGCACGAGAAGATCGAATGCGAAGGGCCGGTCGCGACTCTGCCGGGCGACCTGAACCATTACTCGTTTCCGACGCTGGCGAGCCACGTGGCCAAGATAAACCCGTTCGCCGATCTCTTCGTCCGACAGCAACAGTCAAAGGGCGCGAAGTTCTCGGTGGCCGATGTGGTGTTTCGCCCGCTCTGGCGGTTCTTCCGCGCCTACGTGCTCAAGGTCGGTTTCCTCGACGGGTTTCCCGGGTTCTACATTGCGTGGGCGACGGCCTTCGGAACTTTCGTGCGCTACAGCCGGCTGTACGAAGAGGAGAACAAACGTGAAGCACGGATGCACCCCGATGAACCCGGATAGGCAGCAACCGGAATCCGCCGGACGAAGAGGGAGCTTCAAAAATAGACGCTGCATTCGGCTGCCGTCCGCGGCACCGTTTGAGGAATTTTATCCGTGTCGATGTGTGTCGATCCGTGGTTAAAACCTTCCGTGCCCGACCAACCCCACCAGTTCAGCAAACTCGCCGAGGAACTCGTCGGCGACTTGCGTGGCGTGGAGTTCGACGAGCCCCGGCGATCCTACAAACGCCCGACCAAGGACCTCGCCGCGATTGTGGAGGAATTGATGGTGAAGCATCAGATTGGCCGCCCGTCCGCCGAGCAATCGATCCGCGACCGCTGGGCTGAACTCGTCGGTGCGGCCAATGCCAGCTACTCGCACGCCGTGCGGATCGAGCGGGGACGGCTGCTCGTGCTCGCGGCTCACAGCGTGG
>JBDSSU010000372.1:0-8087 GCA_039928635.1 Opitutaceae bacterium
TGAACTTCCAGAAGCTCCAGGGCTTCTTTTGGCCCTTTTGGCGACGACTCTTGGAACTGCTTATCCAGAACTTTTCCGCCAGCTATCAGCCTCTTCCCGTATAATCAGGCTTTTTCAGGACCGACTAGCTTAGAGCTTAGCTTAAACTTAGGCGTCACCGTCATTCCCGATGGCCTCGACGGGGCATCCCTCGAGCGCCTCCATGCAAAGCGAAACCTCTTCTTCGGTCGTCGGCTGTTTATGGACAAAGGAATAGCCACCTTCGTCGTGGCGGGTGAAAAAACCCGGGGCGGTTTCGCGACACAAGTCGCAGTCGATGCATTGCTGATCGACATAAAACTTACCCGGGACGTTCGGCTCCCATTTGTCAGCTTTGTTAGCCATAGAGGCTGCGAACAAAGATCAATGATTGGCGCTGTCAAGCGGGCATGACGAAGGGCGATTCGCGGGAAGGGGCGGGTCGAAAAAACGCTGGGGATATGGCTGAAGCCAGCTTGTGTTTGAAAAACTCACTACTACGTTTTCGCGATGCTTTCGGATCGGTCCTACGTGCGAGATGGTTACCCGCGGGAAAAGACGTCCGTTCTGACTTGGCTGATTTGCGCAATCGTTGCGGGATTTGCGCTCCAAATTGGTTGTTATTTTCTGTGGCCCGACGGAGAAGCCTCCCTGCGCAACGAGTTGGGGCTTAGTGCTGAGGCATTAAGGGCAGGCCACGTTTGGGTCCTTTTCACTTCAAGCTTCCTCCATGCTCCAAACTTTCTTTTTCACCTCGGGGCAAACCTCCTGGCCTTGTACTTCATTGGCCGGGAACTTCTGCCGGTCTTGGGTTCGAAACGGTTTGTCGGGCTATACACCGGAGCCATTCTTACGGGAGCATTAACCTGGCTCGCCGTGCACTACCGCACTGGCGGAAGTTACATCGGTGCGACGGCGGGAATTGAGGCTCTCTTGGTGGTCTACGCCTGTTTTTATCCGCACCGGCGCGTGGACTTCCTGCTGTTTTTTGCGTTCCCGATCAGTGTTAAGCCCAAACACCTCGCGATCGGCCTGCTGTTTTTCGAGTTGTTCGGACTGATGTATTTCGAACTCCAACAGGTGCAACTACCCATGGGAGTCGCGATCGCGAGTTCCGCTCATCTGGGCGGAATGTTCGCCGGCTGGTTCTACTTCCGCTATTTCCATGACGTGTCTTGGTACCCTTCTACGGCCCGCGCTGAAACGGAACTTCCCCGCGCGCTGAAACGGAGCCGGAAGAACGCCCCCGTGATACCGGTGCCCACGATCGACATGACTAATCCCAGTGACGTCCGTGCCGAGGTGGATCGAATTCTCGATAAGATCAACAGCCACGGTTTTAGCGCTCTGACCGCTGACGAAAAACGCCTTCTTGATGAAGCCAAGGACTTGTTAAGCCGCCATTAGGTCGAGATTTTCCCGTCCGGCCGCGCCTCAAGTGCAGGCCGACCATCTACTCCGCTTTTAGTAAACTCCCCGACATCCAATCCCAATCATTTCATGACACGCCTGCTCCGCTCTCTCCGGATCTCCAGCTGTTTCGCACTTGTACTTGCTGTGGCTGCGTCAGTCTCAGGAGCAACCGATCGTAAGTTCACCACTTCGCCAACGCTTGCGATCGAGGCTCGAACGCTGATCAAGATTTTAGAAGAGGCGCACTATAACCGCGATGCGGTCCAGGCAGCCGATTACGCGCAGGCGATTCCGGACTTCATGGCTGAGCTCGACAGTCAGCATATGTTTTTCCTTCGCAGCGATAAGTTGAAGTTTGCCGAGAAATTTGGCCAGGGCGTTTACTACAACACCGGATGGCTTGGGAACATCGATCCTGCGTATGAGATTTTTGGAGTCTACGAAACTCGGACCGAAACCCGGATAACTTGGATCTTTGAAGAGCTGAAGAAGGAGATCGATTTCACCGCCGCCGAAAGTTTCGGATTCGATCGCGGCAAAGCTGAATGGCCCGACAGTGTTTCCGAGGCCGACGATCTCTGGCGGAAGCGCCTAAAGTTCGAGCTTCTCCAAGAAATACTTAACAAGAAGACCACCGAGCAGGCGAAGGAAACGGTGCGAAAGCGCTACGAACGCTGGCGGAAATCGAACGCGGAGATCGATGGCAACGAACTTGCCCAGCTCTACCTAGGAACTATCGCCCAGCTCTTTGATCCGCATTCCACCTACTTTTCTCCGGACACCTACGAGGACTTTGGGATCAACATGAAGCTCCACCTCAAAGGTATCGGTGCACTACTGAGCCTCGAGGATGACGTTTGCGTCGTGAAGGAGATCGTACCCGGCGGCCCCGCTGATCTCGGGCGGGTGCTTAAACCAAACGACAAGATCATTTCGGTTGCGCAAGCCGGCCAGGAACCGGTGGAAATCGTCGGCATGAAGCTGCGTAAAATCGTCGACATGATTCGAGGAGAAAAGGGCTCGAACGTTCATCTCATGGTGCAACCCGCCGATGCCACTGACCCATCGGTCCGGAAAGAAATCGTGATTACTCGCGACTTGGTGAAGTTGAATTCTGCCCGCGCCCACGCGGCGATTTTCCAAGTGCCCGGAGCGGACGGGAAAACGCAGCCCCTCGGAGTAATCACGCTTCCGGCTTTCTATAATGAAGGAGACACTGACAGCGAAGAACCGGAGCAGCCCAAAACCACCGCTGGCAAAAACGAGATCCTTGCGACGACGGAAAATGGCGGGGCGAATCAAAAAGTAAGCGCGTCGAAAGATGTCGCGCGGCTGATCGAAAAGCTCAAACAGGCCGGCGTCCAAGGGATCGTGCTCGATCTCCGTCACAACGGTGGTGGATTTCTAACTGAAGCGATCGAGTTGACGGGTTTGTTCATCAAGCAGGGCCCCATCGTGCAGGTTAAAAACTACCAAGGTCAGATTACCGTCGACGACGACACGGATAGCCAGATCGCCTACGAAGGTCCTCTCGCTGTCCTCGTTGACCGCTTCAGCGCCTCCGCTTCTGAAATCGTCACGGGGGCGCTGCAGAATTACGGACGCGCCATTGTCATCGGTGATAGCTCGACGCACGGCAAAGGCTCGGTGCAGCAAGTCGTCGAGATGCGTCAAATTTCGCCGTTGAGAAACGCTCTCGACCCGAAAACGGGCGCCCCCGTCAAAACCGGTGCGGCGAAGTTCACTATCCAGAAATACTACCTGCCGAGTGGCGATTCGACCCAGCAAAAAGGCGTAGTGCCAGATGTGGTGCTCCCATCGATCGACGACTACATTCCGGGAATCGGGGAAGCCTCCCTTCCCCACGTGCTCGCTTGGGACAAAATCCCCACCAGCTTTTTCGATGGGGCCCCCCTTGATCCAAAGATCCTGACACCCCTTCGCCAATCGAGTCTCGACCGACAAAACAAACTGGAAGAATTTACCTTCCTGCGGAAAAGGGTCGACTGGTTCAAAGCCCGTCAGGAGCAAAAGCTGATCTCTCTTAATTTGGAGGAGCGCAAACAACAGAAGGCTTCAGATGACGCGTTCCAAAAAGCGATGAAGCTCGAGCGCGAGCGCGTTGCACAGAGTGACTATGCCTTTAGCGAAGTTCGCCTGAGCCCTCCGCCTCCCCCGCGCATCAAGGCTCCCAAAAAGGATGAAGACAAAACGGACGAAGATTTGGATGTTGGTGCGGATGAAAACGAGAGCTATCCGAAGGCCGATATTCACCTGCGCGAGAGCCTCAGAATCATCAGCGATGCTGTTGGCCTCGCCCAGAACCGTGACCTGTGGGTGAGCGCACGCCCACCGCTGACTGCTCGAGTCAAAGGTTGAGCGGTGCGATTCCCTTCAGAGCCACGCGAAAAGAAACCGGTCGCGTCGCGTTAGATCCGGTTCCGACACACGACGAGTAAAGCCGACGTCTCTTAACAACTCGAGCAGTTCGGGATGCTGGCCAGGGCCGGTCTCAAGCGCCAGCAGTCCTCCCGTTGCAAGAAATCGCGGAGCGCCCGCGATGACTGTGTGCAAATCTTCCAAACCGGTTGACCCGGTGGAGGGCTGCAGTGCCGACACCGGCTCAAACCCGCGCACTTCCAGCGACGTCTCGACCGTTTCGCAAGGTGACAGATAAGGAGGATTTGCGACGATCAGCCCGAACCGGCTCTCCGTTGGAACCGCCGCAAACCAATCCGAGTGAAATAGTCTTACGCGATCGGTGAGTGCCAGTGCCCCCGCGTTTTCGCGCGCCAGCGTCAAGGCGTCCTCGCTCGTATCCACCCCAGTTACCGCCGCCGTCGGGAAGGCGTTTGCGAGGGCAAGCGCGATGGCGCCACTGCCGGTACCAAGATCAAGGATCGTCCTGGGGGGTGTGGGAAAGAAACCCACTATTTTTTCCACGAGGAGTTCTGTTTCGGGACGAGGGATAAGTGCGCGACGATCCGTTTTGAGGCGCAGTCCGCTGAACTCGGTTTCTCCCAGAATATACTGAAGGGGTTCGCGCTGGCCGCGTCGCTTCACCAAAGGACGAATTTTTCCCAGATCCCCTTCGCCAAGGACACGCTCAAATTGGAGATAAAGCTCCATTCGTTTGAGGCCTAATGCATGGCCAACCAGCAGCTCGGCGTTGAGGCGGGCGCTTTCAACGCCCCGAGCGACGAAAAATTCCGTCGTTTTTTTTATGATCTCAAGAACGGTGGGCATCTTTAGTCATCGGTTCCCACCGAACGGGACGCGAAGGAGTGTCCCGTCAAGGCAGCGAGTTTCTCCTCATAATCCCCTTTTTGGAGGGCTTCGATAACGGCGTCGATTTGGCCCTCCATCACTTGGGGAAGATTGTAGAGAGTAAGGCCGACCCGATGATCAGTCAGCCGGTTCTGAGGAAAATTGTACGTACGGATACGCTCACTGCGATCTCCCGATCCAATCTGGCTGCGACGAACGGCGGCATACTTTGCGCGTTCTTCGTCCTCCCGGAGCTTCAAGAGACGTGAACGCAACACCGCCATCGCGCTCGCCTTGTTCTTCTGCTGCGAGCGACCGTCCGCGCAAAAAACAATCATGCCGGTCGGTTTGTGGATGATCCGCACCGCCGAGTCGGTAGTGTTAACCCCCTGCCCTCCCGGGCCGCTGGCACGCTGGACGGTGATCTCAAGATCCTGCGGATCGATGTCCACATCGACTTCTTCCGCTTCTGGCAGGACGGCGACCGTAACCGTTGAAGTATGAATGCGACCGTTTGCCTCCGTGATGGGCACGCGCTGGACCCGATGAACTCCGCTCTCGAACTTCAGCTGCTTGTAGACGTCGGTCCCGGTGATCAGGAAGATGATCTCCTTAAATCCGCCTCGTTCCGAGGTGCTGCTACTCATCGGCTGCACGCTCCAGCCGCGGTCATCCGAATAGCGCGAATACAAGCGGAACAGCTCGGCGGCGAACAAACTCGCTTCATCGCCGCCGGTACCCGCTCGAATCTCCATCACCGTATTGCGCGAATCAGTTGGGTCGGGCGGAATCATCGCGAGCAATACAGCCGATTTGAGCTCGCCCCGCCGATGCTGCAGCGACGGGAGCTCCGCCGCGGCGAGCTCGCGGAGGTCTGCATCTGCCGCAGAATCCCGGTCTTTCAGCAAGCCCTCCGCCTCCACAATCTCCCGCTCCAAACGTTCGTGGGCGCGATGGTCGTCCACAAGCTGCGTCAGTTTTTGGTGCTCGCGTGTTACCTCGGCCGCACGACGGGGATTCGAGTAGAAGGATGGCTCCGCCATTTGCGCAGCGAGTTCTTCGAGGCGGCGCTGGAAAGGGGCGAGATCGGGGAGAACGTCCATGAAAAAATCGGCGAAGGTCAGCGGCGATTTGCGAATTGCGCCGTCTGAGAGCGGCGGCTTGTGTGGCACTCAGCCGCGAGCGAGGCGCACTCGCCTAGCGGTGTTGATTAGTAATGGCCACGACGCTCTTCACTCAAAACATCATCGCGTGCATCTGGGATTTCGACAAGACCTTAATCCCTGATTACATGCAGTCGCCACTGTTCCGGCGCTATGGAATCGACGAGCCCATGTTTTGGGCGGAGACGAACGCGCTGGTGGAGCATTATCATCAACGTGGTTACCATCTCTCCGGGGAGATCAGCTATCTGAACCATCTGCTGACTTACGTGCTTGCAGGAAAAATGGCGGGTTTGAATAACAAGGTTCTTCGAAGTTGCGGAGCTGACATTCAATTTTATCCCGGTCTCCCGAATTTTTTCGAGACCGCCAAGACTTGGGTCAGTGAAAAAGCTGACTACAAAAAACACGACATCCGCCTCGAACACTACGTCGTAAGCACCGGTCTCGCAGAAATGATAAGGGGTAGCAAAATCGCGAAATACGTCGATGGGATCTGGGGATGCGAGTTCATCGAGAACCCTCTCCAACCTGGATTTTTAAAACAGAAAGAATTTGAGATCACCGCCGAATCCGAGATCGCGCAGATCGGCATGGTGATCGACAACACCACCAAAACTCGCGCGTTGTTCGAGATCAACAAGGGCACAAATAAAAACCCGGCAATCGAAGTGAACTCCAACGTGAAACCGGAGGATCGCCGCATCCCGTTTCAGAACATGCTTTATATCGCAGATGGTCCCAGCGACGTACCGAGTTTTTCGGTGGTGAAGGGAAACGGTGGCAAAGCATACGCGGTTTATAACCCGGCAAAACCAGAAGAGTTCGCGCAAAACGACCGGCTCCGCCAAGTGGGAAGGATCGACCACTATGGATCCGCGGACTACAGCGAGGGATCAAACACCGCGCAATGGCTACGCATGCATATCCACCATATCTGTGACCGAATCGTTACTGATCGAGAAACGGCGGTTGCTGCGAAAGCGACCAAGCCTCCAAGGCATCTGAATCCTTCACCTGAGGAAGACGCTGAACGACGCCTTCGATCGGCGCCTAAACAAGCTTCGTTCCTCGAGGAGCCGTAATCTGGATCCCTCCGCTGGCCGGGCAATGCCCGGAGTAAGCGGCTTACTTCATCGCGATCCCGGAATTCGCGTTGAGCGCCGTGGCCAAATTCTCCACTCGCTGGGCATAATTTCGGCTAGCCGAGGACACCCGGCGAGTGATAACGGCATTCGCACCGGCATTCCAAGCGAGAGCGATATTGTAGGTAGAAGGTTCAACTCCCGCGCGCGTTAAGGTGGTCTTCAGCCACTCATAATGCCGTACAGCGACCTCATCAGACCTACGGCGGTCAATTGCTTCGCTAAAAGGCAGTGACGTGTGCATCCGCCAGGTCATCGCACGGAATTGATAGGCGCCCAATTCGCCGAAACGCCCAGGGCGCGGGCTGTTCGAAGGATTTTCTACGGCGTGAATGGCCTCAAGCGTCTCCCACCGAGACGCCGCCATCGCGTTTCCAGCCAGGGTTAAAGCTGCAAGGGCGCATCCGATAAAAACAAAACGCGTCAACAGTGAGGGCTTATAGATAGAACAACCCCGATGAACTTCCAAAAGAGGAGTGGATGGGCAGCGGCGTTTCATGCGGTGAAAAAAATGCGAATTGCGCCCAGCGACCAGCACGGGGAATACGCAGCCCCGCAGCCATGTGGTTCACGGCCGCTCAGGTAGACACGTCCAAGCCAATAGGCCGGAACAGCAACCATCGCACGGGAACGACCAAAACTAGTTTGCCGGGAAGTCTTCAAGCGGACGGACAAAGACTGGCAGCTTCGAGCGTTGTTCATCCCTCCCCTCACATTTTGTCGCAAGAAAAGGCGGAACTTTTGTCGCGTTGCGGACTGACCAGCGCCCGCGCAATTCCGCAGATTAATTCAAACTCCTTCTTGAGACCTCTTTAGGCGCAAGAAGGGAGGTTTACTTCGAGGTCGAGCGGTCTACGGGATCCACCAAATTCTCTTTGTGTTGCGCTTCGCTGTCCCGAGCCTTTTTCACCATCTTGCCGTACATTGTGCTGGGATCGTCAGGGCCGCCTTTCGGTGCAGCAGCCTTGTCGTTTGAGGGCTTAGGCTCCTTCGGCTTCGCAGCGACCGGCGGCTTCTCCGCCGGTGTCGCTCTTACCGCGTCCGGCTTTACGGGCGCCGCGACGTTGTGGGGCACCTCGCC
>JBDSSU010000373.1:0-3229 GCA_039928635.1 Opitutaceae bacterium
ACCTCGGTAAAGCTCGGCGGCAAAGACGTGCCGGCCGGCACGTATGCCTTGTTCGCGAAACTCGGCCAAAACGAGTGGACGATCATCCTGAACAAAGCGCCGCAGCAGTGGGGCGCCTATTCGTACGACCCGAAAAACGACGTGGTGAGCGTCGCAGTGAAACCGGTGAAACTCGCGGAGGCGGTCGAGACCTTCACGATCGATCTCAACGATCTTCGGAACGACTCGGCCACGCTGAATCTCATTTGGGAAAAGACCCGTGTCCCGGTAAAAATCGAAGTCGACACCGTGAAGATGCTCGTCCCCCAGATCGAAGCCGTGATGGCATCGAACGTCGCGAAAAAACCCTATGTGGACGCGGCGATGTTCTACCTCGACAACAACCTCGACCTGAAAAAAGCGCTCGCGTGGATGGACGCGGCGATCGCCGCCGAACCCAACGCCTTCTACTTCGTTTACCGAAAAGCCAAAGTTCAGGCGGCCATGGGCGACAAAGCGGGCGCTCTTGCCACCGCCAAAGCCTCGATCCAGGGCGCGAATAAAGCGGGCGGTGCCATCAAGGAAGAGTATGTGCGTCTGAACGAAGCGCTCATCGCGAGCCTCAAGTAATGCGTGCCTCATCCGGTTCAGGCCGCTTCGGAGCCTGGGTGCTTGGCGCCCTCCTCTCGGCTCGCGTGGTCACGGCAGCTGATCCTGTTCCCACCGCCCCTGCCGCGATCCAACAGGAACTGAAAACCTTCGCTGTCTTTGGAACAGTGCTGCACGTCGCCGCCCATCCCGACGACGAAAACCGCCCGCTCCTGGCATTTCTTTCCCGCGGCCGCCACTACCGCACCGGCTACCTTTCAATCAATCGCGGCGACGGCGGGCAGAACGAGATCGGTCCTGAATTCGGTGAGAAGCTGGGCGTCATTCGTACGCAGGAATTGCTCGCCGGCCGGCGCAACGACGGCGCGCGGCAGTTTTTCACCCGTGCGATCGACTTCGGCTATTCCAAGAGTCTGGACGAGACGCTCCAGTTCTGGGACCACCAGCAGGTGCTCGGGGATGTCGTGCGCATCATCCGCACGTTTCGTCCGGACGTGATCGTCACGCAATTCACCCCCATGGCCCAGCGCGGCAATCACGGTCATCACAACGCCTCCGCCGTCCTCGCCGTCGAAGCCTTTAAAATCGCCGGCGACCCGAAGTCATTCCCTGAGCAGATTGCGGAAGGATTGGCGCCGTGGCAGCCAAAGCGGATTTTCCAGAGCGGCGGCAACAGCCTTTCCATCACGGCTCCGAACGTCAGCGCTGAGACCGGCGAGACCTTTCAGGCCATTGCCGCGCGGAGTACAGCCCAGCACAAGACTCAGTTTGGTTTTGGCGCCGGCGCAGGACGTGGCGGCGGTCGGGGCGGCGCGGCAAACGCGGGCGGAAGCAACTATACCGCGGGCTTCACCCTGCTCGACGGTCCGCCGGCCAACGTCGACCTCATGGACGGGGTGGACACGACTTGGGCACGCATCCCGAACGGTGGCGCGGAAATCGGCCGCCTCGCCGAGGAGCTCGTGGCGCAGTTTAAAACCGATAGTCCCGCTGCCAGCGTTCCTGCCCTCCTCGCGTTGCGCGCCAAACTCTCCGCACTCAAAAGCGATAACCCGGTCGTTGATGAAAAACGCGGGCTGCTCGATCGCATTCTCCAACACAGCCTCGGCTTGGTGGTGGAAACCACCACTCCCAGCGCCGAAGTCGTAGCCGGCGAAACCATGGGCATGCACTCTCGCGTGACGCTTCACTCCGGGGTCCCCGTTAAATTCAGCCAGCCACCTGACACCCACTTTGAACAATCCGGCTTCGAAGCTCCTGCTTCCGCGAATGGAAGCGCAGCTCCAGCGGCCGATCTCAAGTCGGGCCAAACCGTGGAGAATGACATGAAGGCGGTGGTGTCCCGCCGCGATCGCGTCTCCCAACCTTATTGGCTGCGCGAAGACCCGGCCGCGGGGATGTATCGTGTGGCGGCGGCGGACACCAAACTGATCGGGATGCCGGAAAACCCCGGGCAGTTTTTCGTCAATTACCGCTTTTCGGTCGGCGGACAGGATTTGGTGATCCGCGATGAGGTACGCGTCGCGGGCGAAACTGGCCCGCTGGGCCGTCGCATCGCGGTCGTTTCCCCGGTCACCCTGGCGTTCGGCTCGGGCGTCGCGCTGTTCGCGCCCGGCTCGAAAAAGACGGTCGAGGTCGACGTCACCGCCGTGCGTCCCAATGCCGCCGGCACGCTGCGGCTCGAAGTGCCCGCAGGGTGGACCGTTTGGCCCGCTGCCCAGCCTTTCAAACTGGCCGCCAACGGCGCCAAAACGAAGGTGGCATTCACCGTCACCGCACCCGCCCAGAACGCGACCGGCAGCGTTCATGTCGTGGCCGAGATGAGCGACGGTACGCTCTACCGGAACGGTCGCATCGAACTCCGCCACGAACACATTCCTCCCCAGATCCTGCAACCGCCCGCCCGACTCCGCGTCACCGCGACGGACGCAACTGCCCGCGGCAAGGCCGTCGGTTACCTCCCCGGGGCGGGGGACGATACGGCGGAAGCGCTCACCCAGCTCGGTTACAAAGTGACGACGCTTACCGGAAGCGATCTCACGGTGGAAAAGTTACGCGGACTTGATGCCGTGGTCATCGGCGTCCGCGCTTTCAACGAACGCACCGATCTGAAGGATAATCTGCCCGGCCTGTTCGCGTATGCGGAGAATGGCGGAACCGTCATCGCGCAATACAACCGGCCCACCGGCTTGAACACGACGCAGCTCGGGCCCTATCCCCTTTCGATCGCCGGACAGGCCCCGCCCTTGCGCGTGACCGACGAGACGGCCGCCGTGACGTTCGTCACCCCCGATCACCCCGCGCTCAACACGCCGAATAAAATCGCGCCGCGCGATTTTGAAGGTTGGGTCCAGGAACGTGGCGCGTACTTCGCCAGCGAGTGGGATCCGCATTACATCCCGCTGCTCGCCATGAGCGATCCGGGCGAGAAGCAACCCGACAGCAGCCTGCTCGTCGCAAAATACGGCAAGGGGTATTACGTGTACACCTCGCTCGGATTCTTCCGTCAGCTTCCAGCCGGAGTGCCGGGAGCGTACCGGCTTTTCGCGAATCTTATTTCCCTCGGAAAGGAATGAGGCTTTCCACGGCTCAGCAGGCAGGGCGGGTTGTTCTGAGTGGCACGGGCATCTTGCCCGTGTTC
>JBDSSU010000374.1:0-17977 GCA_039928635.1 Opitutaceae bacterium
AACTGCTGCAGCAGCGCCTGGATGTAGCCGAAGCAGAAAGCGAAAGCCTTTTGCCCGTTCGGGTCGCCAAGAATCTGTGGCACGTGGTCGGGCATGATGAGACCGTCGTAGCCGACATCCCGGTACACGCGCAGCGCCCGGGGCATGTCGACATCACCCTCGTCGGGAAACGTCTCTTCGAATTTCAGGAAGGCGCCCCGGATGTTGCGGAAGTGGACATTGAAGATCTTTCCGCGGCTGCCGAGGTCGCGGATCACGTCGTAGATCTGCTCGCCGGGATTCGTCAGCATCTCCGACACCGTGCCCTGGCAGAAATTCAGCCCATGGTAGGCGCTGGGCATCGTCTCCACGAAACGGCGCAGACCCTCCGGCGTGCCGAGCACCGTCTCCACTCCGCGCCAGCCGGTGCCCTTTGGCATCGCCGGATCCTGGGGATGACACGCGATCTTGACCTTCGCTTCGTCGGCGACTGGCACCACCCGTTTAAGGAAGTAGTTGATGCGGTCCCAATAGATCTCCTCGGTGATCCGCCCCGCGGCGGTTAACGGCGGCTCCTGCTTCGCCTGGGAATAGTCGAACGAGCTGAGGGTGGCGCCGCCGCGCCCGATCGTTCTCTCCGTTCGCACGACGCCGATGAACGTGAGGTTGTACTTCGCCATGGGGATTCCCGCCTTCCCGCAGTTCCGGATCATCGTGCAGATGTCCTCGATCGCCCGATCGCGCTCGGGATCTTTCGCGAGGAGAATTTCCGGCATTTGGGCCCGCGAAATCTCCACTGAACTCATCGGCAGCGGCACGCAATCGAGCTTGATGCCGAATGATTCCACATGCTTTCGCAGCGCGGTCAGCGAATCCACGCTCCAGTCCTTTTCGACATCCCGCGAAAGCTGCCCGCTGCAAATGTTCGTGACGCCAAAAGCCGCCAACGCTCGCAGGGTGGTTTCCGAGTGATCATGCTGATGCCCGGCTTTCATCAAGACGGGTTTGGCGGTACGGATGGGAGCTGGGGCGGCAGCGGCGGCAAAGGTGGTGCTCTTACCGAGGCCGAGCGCGCCCGCGCCCAGCGCCGCGCTGCCAAGAAACCGACGGCGGGAAAAGAATTCAGGAATTTTCATGATGGGGTAGGGGTGAGTGGGAAGGCTTGTGCTCCCGCGGCCGGTCAGTCGTCAAACGCAATCCCACGACTAATTCAGCTGCGAAAACAGTGACGCGAATCCGCCGACGATCAAACCCGCGTTATTCCGGGTTGAACTTGGTGGCACGATGACAGATCGCGAGCGGATTGCCGGCCGGGACACGGGGGAGCGACCGCTGGAACGTGCCGGTTTCGCGGGCTCAGCTCGAAGGTTTCGAGACGGCCGCCCATCCCAGGGAGGCACGTTGGTAAGTGGCTCGATTGATGGGAGCGAAGGCAGTGCCGTTCCACACGCGGACCTCAATTGTCATGCTTTCGCCATCGAGCATGATCCGGTTGTAGGCGTTGGGCTCGCCATTTCGGACGCGATGCGAAATCGCCGTGCCCGCTTGCGCCGCGACGATCGCCCGATGCGCCGCGGGATACTGCATGCGCGTGTCGCCCGAATAAGCCCGATGGAGATGGCCGGCGAGGAGCAGATCGACTTTCTCTTCGTCGAGGACCTCGAGCGCCTGGGCCGCGCGGCCCACCAGATCGATCTTGGCGGCCTGCGCGCTGGCGATGGGAGGAGGAATAAACGGATGATGCGTGACCACGATCTTGAGGTGGGCGGACGAAGTGCGGAGCCGTGATTGGAGCCGGGAGATCTGCTCGACGGAAATCCGGCCGCTCTGCCACGTGAGCGAGCGTGCCGTGTTCAGGCCCGCCACGAGAAGTTCGCCGTCGTCAAACAACGGGTCCAACTCGTCCGTGATAATCCGCCGATAGCGCGTGAGGGGCGCCAGGAACCGGCGCACGACGTCGTAGAGCGGCACGTCATGATTTCCCGGAACGACCAGCTGCGGCTGAGGCAGTGAATTGAGATACTCGCGTGCCGCCGCGAACTGCCCGGTGCGGGCGCGTTGCGTGAGATCGCCGCTGACGACCACGAGAGAGGGACGCATCGCGTGCAACTCGGAGCGAAGCGCCGTCGCAAGTTCGGGAAGCTCCGTTCCGAAATGCAGATCGGAAATGTGCGCGATCACTCTCATTTCGGGTTTAGCGGCAGTAGCACGCGAAGTGATTTCGGACGAATGCGGAAGACCAAGGGATCGCGGAATTCCATCGCTTCACCGTCGAGCGCCACCGGGAGTTTCCCCGATTCGCTCGCGATCGTGAAGGCTGTCGCGTCTGCGGTGTCCAGCGCCTCCGCTCCATCCAATCCCCGGATCAGCGCCTGGAGCGCGAGGCGAAGAAATGCGAGGTGACGATGAACGTGCGCCGAATAAATAAACAGCCGGCCTTCATCGAGCCGTGGCCGGAGACTGGAATCCAGGACGTGGCCAGAGTACCGATTGTTGCCGACGACCAGCAGCGGCGTCAGCACGAAGCGCGTCACGCCGTCGCGTTCAATGCGCAATCGGAAATTCGGAAAACGCCGGAACGTTTCCAGTCCCGCGTGAAACATCGCACGCCATTTTCCGAGCGACTCGCGACGCCGCAGCACATCCCGGCGTCGCACTGTCTCAGCATACGCGCCGATCGAGCAATTATTGAGGAACACGCGATCGTTGACTTCACCCAAGTCGACCTCCGCGTCCGAGGCGTTCGCCAGGGCTGGGATCGCCTGGCGCCAGTCAGCAGGAAGGCCGAGATCTTTTGCAAAATGGTTCAACGTCCCCAGCGGCAGCACACCCAGGCGGATACCGGTGCCAGCCAGAATTTCAGCGGCGCTGCGAATGGTACCGTCACCGCCGCCCACGATGACGGTTTCGGGATGCGTCGCGACCAGCGTGGTCAGACGACGAATGAAATCCGTGGGCGGGACGACTTCCACCGGGCCCTCGATCCCTGCGGCGGTCAGCGCTGCTTTCACGGCCGGAAGGATCGAGTCGGCTTCCGCTTGGGCGGTGGTGCCGGCCGCGGCGTTGAGAATGACGGAGGCGTGCATGCTTGCTGCCAACGCCGACCCGCAACCGGCGGATTGGTTACGCGAACGATTCCCGGTGATTGATGAGGTTGAGCACTCGGCAGATTCGGCGCTCATCATCGAGGGACGGATCCCGCCTCTCCAGCGGGCGGCGGTTGCTCGCGCGGGAGATCGCGTTCGGTGGAAGCGAGCGAGACTAGCTAAGCTGCGGTGCGACCCATCTCAAAGGCTGGATCAGCGGAGCCAACTCATCCAAGCGCCCGCCCCGAGATCCGGTTCAACGAGGCAACCGTGAGGCGAAGCCGCCGTGTGTCTCGATGGAGACGCACGGCTTGTTTTTCCTCAACGGTGGAAACGTCCGACGAGCACACCTTTTCCGAGAATGTGGCCGTCCATTGCAGCCAGCACTTCCGCGCGAGTGGCTTCAGGCGTCAGTTCGAGTTTCGTATCCAGGGCAAAGAGTTCCCACGTGTAATGATGATAAGGTCCGGCCGCCCCGGCCCCAGGGCCCATGTAGCCCACTGCTCCGCGAAAACTTTTCGCCTGCACGGTGCCGTCGGTCATGGTCGGCGTAGGCGGAACGCCCTCGGGGAGCTGGCGCACCGTGGCCGGAATGTTGAAGAGCATCCAGTGAAGGATATCCACGTTCTTCTTCTGTGGCGCGGTGTCCGGGTCGTGCATGATCAACGCGAAGCTCACGGTGTTATCCGGCACGTTCGACCACTCGAGTTTCGGGGAGACGGGATTCGGAACCGACTGGCTGTATTTCGCGGGAATGATGTCGCCGTCCGCAAAGGCCGACGTGGTGAGCGTGAGCCCCGGAGTCGCCGGGCGGGCTGGGGGAGCGGGGGTAGTTGCGGGAGGTGCGGAGGGCTGGCCGTAAGCAGGAGAGGCCGCCAATAGAGTGCTGAGAATAATCAGGGGGATGGTTTTCATGGGGATTTCGGGTTTGGAAAATGACCGCCTATCTTCGTAAGCGATCGGCGGAGTCGGGGCGACACGGACAGCATGCGTCGGTGATGGTTTTGGCGAGGCGGAAGTTTCCCGGGGGAAACCGGAGAGAACCGCCACTCCCGCCGGCGCGCGAAGGCGCTAACCCTCAGACGGAAGGTTGGCGATCTGTTCGGTCGCGAACGACCCATGGAGACCACCCAGTCCTTCGGGAAGGTTGGCTTGGTGAGCTGGTAACGCGGCAATGAGTTTGCGGTGACACCTTGGCTGGTGCGCTGCCCGCGAAGTTCCCAAAGGGAGGGAGACGGGGCTTGACAGGGTGGAGAGCCGCCGGTGTTGTCCTCAACTTTTCCAAGCAAGAATCGCTCCGCAAACTATCTGCCATGGCTCTCAAAATTCGTCTCACCAAGGTTGGTTCAGTGCATCAACCGCTCTATCGCGTGGTGGTCGCTGAAGCTCGTTCCCGTCGCGATGGCGATGCGGTCGAAAACCTCGGCACCTACACGCCCAAGACCAAGGGCAACCCGATCAACCTCAAGCTGGATCGCGTTGATTACTGGCTGAGCAAGGGCGCGCTGCCGACGAACACGATGCACTCGATGATCAAGAAGGCGCGCCGGGCGGCGGCCGCCGCTACGGCCTGATTTGGGTCTCGCGAAGTTCGCGAAGGAAGCGAAGTAAAGCAGTTAGGCTCAAGCCTCGGATTGATCCGGGGCTTTTTTATTTCCACCTTCGTTTCCTTCGCGGCCTTCGCGAGACAACCGGTTTCTGCCATGCCCCTGAAGATCGACGTCCTCACGCTGTTCCCGCGGATGCTCGATAGTGTTCTTGGCGAAAGCATTTTGGGCAAAGGTATCGCGGCCGGGCACCTCGCGGTGCAAATTCATGATTTGCGCGCGTGGACGACCGACAAGCATCGCACGGCGGACGATCGTCCGTTTGGTGGCGGTGCGGGCATGGTGGTGAAACCAGAACCGGTGTTCGCGGCGCTCGAGCAACTGCAAACTCCCGGTTGCCGCCGCATCTATCTTACTCCCGACGGGGTGCCGCTTTCGCCGGGACTGGCGCTCGAACTTTCGCAGCAGCAACACCTGATTTTTCTCAGCGGGCATTACGAGGGAATCGACCAGCGCATTCGCGATCAAGTGATCGATCAGGAGATCAGTATCGGGGATTATGTACTCACGAATGGCACGCTCGCGGCGGCCGTGGTGATCGATGCGCTCGCGCGTTTTATTCCGGGAGTTCTCGGCGAGGAAAAGTCATTGACGCACGAATCCTTCACCAGCAGTTTGCTCGACTTTCCTCAATACACGCGTCCCGCCGAATTTCGGGGCATGTCCATTCCAGAAGTTTTGCTCTCCGGAAACCATGCTGAAATCGAGAAGTGGCGGCTCGCGAAACAGGTGGAAAAGACCCGCCAGGTCCGTCCCGATTTACTCAAATAACTTACTGCCATGAACCCGATTATCTCCGAGATCACCGCCTCCCAGGTGAAAAAAGACATTACGCCGTTTAAAGTCGGCGACGGTGTGCGCGTGCACACGAAAGTTCGCGAAGGCGACAAGGAGCGGATTCAGATTTATTCCGGCATCGTGATCGCGCGGAAGGGCCATGGCATCCACGAATCGTTCACGGTTCGCCGCATCAGTTATGGTGAGGGCGTCGAGCGCGTATTTCCCGTAAACTCCCCGAACATCGAGAAAGTCGAAGTTGAGCAGGAGTCGGAGACCATGAAGGCGCGCCTCTACTATCTCCGTCGTCGAACCGGCAAGGCCGCCGTCGCGATCAAGAAGAAGGAAAACCGCACGCACGCCCCGGCTGCGAAAGCGGCGCCTGCTCCGGCAGCAAGCTGATTTTTATCCCGCGAATTTCGCACAGCGAGCGCCGTCACGGCGCTCGCTTTTTTGTGTCCGAATCGGAGCTTTCGGGTGAAGCGCGAAGACGCCAGGGCGCGAAGTTTTCGAACCGGAGTAGGGAACCACAGCCGCACGGAGAACACCGAATCGGAACGGCGGTGGGGTTGCTCCCTGCTCTCCGTGTCTCGTTAGTAGGTTCAAATCTTCTGGTACTCCGATCCCCGGGTCGAAAATTTCGCGCCTTGGCGCCTTGGCGCTTAGAGATTGTTTTTGATCCGCCGGCATGGAGAGAGAATCTGCTTCCCCGCGACGGTCGCGTTGTCTACTCCTCAGCCGTTTTTTTTCTCATGACACTCCAGACCCTCCTCCTTGCCAAAGCGGCCAATCAGGCCCGCGGCCTCGCCATTGATGCCGTGCATGCCTGCTCCTCGGGGCACCTCGGCCTCCCGCTCGGCTGCGCCGAGATCGGCGCAGTGCTTTACGGCCACGCGTTGAATCATAATCCGGAGCGTCCGCGCTGGCTCAACCGCGACCGCTTCGTGCTGTCGGCGGGACATGGGAGCATGTTTCTTTATTCGTGGCTCCATTTGAGCGGCTACGATCTTTCGCTCGAGGAGGTAAAGAAATTCCGCCAGCTCCACAGCAAGACCCCGGGACATCCCGAGTTTCATGAGACGCCTGGGGTCGAGGCCACCACCGGTCCGCTCGGGCAGGGTGTTGGCAACGCCGTCGGAATGGCGGTCGCGGGGCAGATGGCCGCGGCGCGTTTCAACACCGCCGAGCATCCGATTTTTGATTATCATGTGGTTTGCCTCGCCGGTGATGGGTGCATGCAGGAAGGCGTTGCGATGGAGGCGGTGGAGTTCGCCGGTCACCAGAAGCTCGATAACCTCATTCTGATTTATGATTCGAACGCGGTGACGCTCGATGCGATGGCCGATAAAACGCAGAGCGAAAATACGGCCCTGCGTTTCAAGGCGATGAATTGGGACGTTCAGACCGTGGACGGCCACGATATGGCGGCCTTTCTCAAAGCGCTGAATCGGGCAAAACGGGCCGCGAGCGGGAAACCGCAGCTGATCGTCGCGAAGACGGTCATCGGCCAAGGCATCCCCGAAGTGGCGGGGACGGCGAAAGGGCACGGCGAAGGTGGGGCGAAATTCTCGGAAGGCGCGCGCTCTGGGCTGGGCTTGCCCGCAGACCAGCACTTTTTCGTGAGCGACGATGTGCGCGCTTATTTTGCGAACCACAAGGCGAGGCTCATTCGCTTGTGCAACAAATGGTCCAAGACGTTCAAAGCGTGGCGTGAAGCCAACCCGGAGAAAGCTGCGCTGCTTGAATCAGCGCACAAATCACCGAGCGCCGCTCACCTTCTGGGAAAAATCCCGATGTTCCCGTCTGACGCGAAGCTCGCGACCCGCGCGGCTGGTCGCGATGCGTTGCAACCGCTCGCCGTGGAACTGCCGCTGCTCATCGGTGGCAGCGCGGATCTCTACGGTTCGACGCTCAACTATCTCGCCGCTGACAAGGATTTCGACGCGACGAATCGCACCGGCCGCAACATCCGCTTTGGGATCCGCGAACACGGCATGGCCGCGATCGCGAACGGAATCGCGTACGACGGCCTGTTTCGTCCGAGCGTCGCGACGTTCCTGGTCTTCGCGGATTATTCGCGTCCTTCGATGCGCCTGGCTGCGCTCTCGAAGCTGCCGGTCTTATATATCTACACGCACGATTCGATCGGAGTCGGTGAAGATGGCCCCACGCACCAGCCAGTGGAAACGGTTTCCGCCCTTCGGCTGATTCCCGGGTTTGAGGTCATTCGCCCGGCGGATCCGGAAGAAACGGCCGGAGCTTTCGCCGCCGCGCTCGAGCGCACGGACGGCCCGACGCTGCTCGCGCTAAGCCGCCAGGCGCTGCCCATGCTGAACGACATTCCCCCACACGTCCGCCGCGCGGGCGTGTTGAAGGGCGGCTATGTCGCGGTGCTGGAGACGGCGCCGCTCACGCACATCCTCCTCGGGAGTGGAAGTGAACTGCAGCTCGCCATGGCCGCGGCAAAGGAACTGGGGGGTGGTGCCCGCGTCGTCTCGATGCCCTCGTTCGAAATCTTCAACCGCCAGACACCCGAATACCGGGAAAGCATTCTGCCGGGGTCCTGTCGCGCCCGGGTGGCGGTGGAAGCGGGGGTGACGTCACTGTGGCGCCAATACGTTGGCCTCGACGGCAAAATTGTGGGCATCGACCGGTTTGGCCTGAGCGCCCCGGCGCCGCTGGCGTTCAAGGAACTTGGGATCACGACCGAAGCGGTCATCGCGGCGGCGCGGTCGCTCTAGTCCTTTCGTCTCATTCAGAGAGGTAAGCCCCACCGGCGTTTCCCGAGGCGGCTGGACTCAAAGCGAAGCGAGACGACGCCTCGAAAGTTCGGGAGACGCGTGGTGATGTGGATGCGTTCGGGCTTCTTACCCGTGCTCGTTCGTGGACGCTTAAACTTTTCCGAATCGGGGGAGAGGGGACTTGCATTTATCGTTAGCTGCCTAACTATCAGCCTCCTCATCGTCGACGACACGACAAAAATGCCACTCCTGCTCCTCAAAGATCTTCCCCGCTACGAGTGCCTGCTCGAGAGCGCGAAAAGTTTCCCGGAGCTTGATCCGTCGGCGTGCGAGGCGTTCCTCCACCTGCTCCGGACCAGCGATGAGGTTTTCGGGGTATCGGAGCGTTATCTCTCCGAGAACAATATCTCCCAGGGTCGTTTCAGCGTGCTGATGCTTTTGTGGAAGGGTGGTCAGCGGAGCGAAGATCCCGGCGCTGAACGGAGCTGTGGCACCGCACCACGCACGCCGGCCGAGCTCGCCGACGCCGCGGGCGTCACCCGCGCCACCATGACCGGGCTCATCGACACCCTGGAGCGTGACGGACTCGTCCGGCGCGAGCCGGATCCCGTTGACCGCCGCATGATGTCGGTCCTGCTCACCACGAAAGCAGAGAGCTATCTGCGACACATCCTGCCCGGACATTTCCAAACGATGGCACGGCTGATGGCGCCGCTTTCGGAAGGCGACCGCAAGACGCTCGTACGTCTGCTCACCAAGATTCTCCAGAACGCCAGCGAGATCGCAGCACCGGTCGCCAAGGCTGCCGTGGAGCGGAACTTCCTGGCCAAAGTCTAGGCGCAGATTCCTCCCTTGTTTTTTCCGATGTCGATTTCCCTGCGCCAAATTTCCCGGACCTATGCGCACCGGGAGATTCGGACTTTTCTTTTCGTCTCAGTGTCTTTTTCCACCTCTTCAATCGTCGATCCTGTAATTCCATCCCATGGCTAAGAAAATTATTATCTTCACGGTTAGCCTGTTGGGCTTTGCGCTGCTCATCGTCGGTCCGCTCGCCCTCGTCAAAATTTCCCAGATCAAGAAAATGATCGCGGCCGGCGCAGCGATGGTCATGCCGCCCACCTCCGTCACGGCCTCCCCGGCCGTCGAGTCGAGCTGGGAAACGGTGATCAGGGGCACCGGTAGCTTGATGGCGGTGCAGGGAGTGACGATTTCCGCGGAAATTCCGGGTAAGATCGCGAAAATCTCCTTCGAGGCCGGCACCGTGGTGCAGGCCAACGATGTCCTGATCCAGCTTGATGTCACGAGCGAGGAGGCCCAGTTGCGGGCGGCCGAGGCGACGTCGGCGCTGGCCAAGGCCAATCTTACCCGGGCCCGTGAGCTGCGGCAGAACAACACCAATTCGCCGGCCGAACTCGATGCGGCCGATGCGGAGGCCAAACAAGCCGAGGCGCAGGCGGAAAGCACCCGCGCCACGATCGCGAAGAAAACCATCCGCGCTCCTTTCACGGGCCGGCTCGGCCTGCGCATGGTCAATCTCGGGCAGATTCTGCGCGAGGGCGATATGATCACCACCTTGCAGACGCTCGATCCGATCTACGTTAACTTTTCGCTCCCGCAGCAACGCGTGTCGGACGTCAGCGTCGGCACCGTCATCCGGGTGAAAACGGATGCGGCTCCCGGCCAGACGTTCGAGGGCAAGATCACCGCGATCAGCCCCGAGATCGACGCGACTTCCCGGAACATTCATTTGCAGGCGACCCTCGCCAATCAGGCGGAAAAACTCCGCCCGGGCATGTATGCCAGCGTGCAGGTGGTGCTGCCGGAACAGAGAAAAGTTCTGATGATTCCCGTCACCGCCGTCCTCCCCGCGCCTTACGGGGATTCGGTTTTTATCCTCGACGACAAGACAGACGAAAAGAGCGGCAAAACCGAAAAAGTCCTGCGGCAGCAGTTCGTTCGGATCAGTGGCGCGCAGGGTGATTTCGTGAACGTCGTCGACGGGCTCAAAGCGGGAGACCTGATCGTGACATCCGGAGTTTTCAAATTGCGTCCGGGCATGCCTGCAATCGTCGACAACAAGCTCGCCCTGAATCCGCAGCTCCAGCCGAAGCCGGAGAACAAATAAGTCTGAGATGCGACGCGGATTTCGGCGTGAGCCACGCCGGCCGTTCGCGCGAATGGGAAACCTCTCCACATGAAATCATCTTCCTTCACCGATATTTTTATTCGCAGGCCGGTGCTGGCGATCGTCGTCAACCTCGTGGTTGTGATCGCGGGCATCCAGTCGTGGCGTATGCTTTCGGTCCGCCAATATCCCCGCAGCGAAAACGCCTCCGTCGTCATCAACACCGTTTATGTCGGAGCCAGCGCGGATCTCGTGCGCGGGTTTGTGACGACCCCGCTGGAGCGCGCGATCGCCTCGGCGGAGGGGATCGAGTATGTCGAGTCGAAGAGCCTGCAAAGTTTCTCGACGATCAGTGCGCGTCTTAAGCTGAACTACGACACCACCAAGGCGCTCGCGGACATCACTTCAAAGGTGAATCAGGTTCGCAACGAGCTGCCGCCGGAAGCGGAAATTCCCTCGATCAGCGTGCAATCCGCCGATTCGCAGAACGCCTCGGCCTACCTCGGCTTTAGCTCGGCGATTCTCTCGCAGAGCGAAATCACGGATTATCTCGTCCGCGTGGTGCAGCCGAGACTGGCGGCGGTGACGGGGGTGCAGCGCGCGGATATTTTGGGTGCGCGCACCTTTGCCATGCGCATCTGGCTCAAGCCGGAAAAGATGGCGGCGCTGAACATAAGTCCGGCGCAAGTCCGCCAGGCGCTCGCGGCGAACAACTATCTCGCGGCGATCGGTTCGACCAAGGGTGCTCTCGTCCAGGTGAACCTCACCGCGAACACCGATTTGCATTCGGTCGACGAATTCAAGCGGCTGCCGATTCGCACGGAAAGCGGCACGGTTATTCGCCTCGAAGATATCGCGGAGGTCGCGCTCGGGGCGGAGGACTACGATACGGAGGTCCGGCTCACCGGTGAGACCGCAGTGTTCATGGGCATGTTCACCCTGCCGAACGCGAATACGATCGATGTGATCAAACGCGTCCGGGCGGATTTGGAGGAGATCAAGCGCGACATGCCGAGCGGCCTTACCGCTTCGATCGGCTACGATGCCTCTGAATACATCGACAACGCGATCCATGAAGTGAAGGCCACGCTCATCGATACGCTCCTAATCGTGGTCGTGGTGATCTTCCTCTTCCTGGGCTCATGGCGGTCCGTGCTGGTGCCCGTGATGGCGATCCCGATTTCGCTGATCGGTGGAGTGTTTATTATGCAGCTTTTCGGCTTCACGCTGAATCTGCTGACGTTGCTCGCCATCGTGCTCTCGGTCGGGTTGGTCGTCGACGACGCCATCGTGATTGTCGAAAACGTCGAACGCCATTTACGCGAAGGTCGAACGCCAGCCGACGCGGCCTTGCTTGGAGCGCGGGAGCTGGCCGGACCTGTGATCGCGATGACGATCACCTTGATCGCGGTCTACACGCCAATCGGTTTGCAAGGTGGATTGACGGGTGCGCTCTTCCGGGAATTTGCGCTGACACTCGCGGGCGCAGTGACGATCTCCGGCTTGGTGGCGATCACGCTGTCGCCGATGATGTCCGCCCGGCTGCTGCGCAGCGCCGCTGAAGAAGAGCGGGGATTTGCCGGCTGGGTGAACCACAAGTTCGACAAGCTGCGTGAGTCCTACGGCCGCGGGCTCGATCGGACCCTGAAGGTTCGACCGCTGGTTTATTCTCTTTGGATCATCATCATCGTGTGCACCGTGCCGATGTATATGTTTTCCCCGCAGGAACTGGCTCCGCCCGAGGACCAGAGCGTCATTTTCGGCGGCATCAGCGCGCCGGCCAACGCCACCGGTGACCAAAAGAGCTTCTTCGGAAAAGCGGTGGAGGACTCGTTCATGAGCACGCCGGAACGCGAGATCACGTTCCAGTTGATGTTCGGCGGAGCCGCCGGGGCGAGTTTCGGTTTCGACGGCTTTGGCGGCATGGTCGTCAAACCTTGGGAGCAACGGCAGCGCTCGGTTTTCCAGATTCTGCCCGAAGTGCAGGGCAAGCTCTCCACCATTCCCGGTCTGGAAGTGTTCGCGTTGACGCCACCGGCGTTGCCGGGCGGCAGTAACTTTCCGGTGGAGTTTGTCATTGCCGGCGCGGCGGACGCGCCGCAGCTCCTCGAGTTCGCTCAGCAGATCGTGGACAAGACCATGACTGCGCCCGAGGCGCAGGGACTGTTTTACTTCCCGCCCATGATCGACCTGAAGATCGACCAGCCTCAGGCCGAAATCGTCATCGACCGGGAAAAAGTGAGTGCCTTGGGCCTGAACCTCAGCCAGGTCGGCGCCGATCTCGCCTCGGCCTTGGGCGGAAACTATGTGAACCGCTTCAATATCGCGGGTCGAAGCTACAAGGTGATTCCGCAGATTGAGCGCAGTCAGCGGCTCAACCCGGAACAACTGAACGATATTTTCATTGCCGGCGCGAAGGGGGAGCTGATCCCGGTGAGCTCGATCGCGCGAATCGAGAATCAGACCGTGCCCCGCTCCCTGAATCGTTTTCAGCAGCTGAACGCCGTGAAGCTCTCGGGAGCCACGGGCCAGCTCGATGCAGCGCTCACCTTCCTGGAAAAAACCGCCCGCGAAGTTCTTCCGGCGGGCTACACCCTCGATTATACCGGGGAGTCGCGGCAGTTCCGTCACGAAGGAGGGAAGTTCCTCCCCGCGATGATGCTCTCGATTGTGCTGATCTTCCTCGCCCTCGCGGTGCAGTTTAACTCCTTCCGCGATCCGATCGTGATTCTTCTCGGCTCCGTCCCGCTCGCGATGTTCGGAGCGCTGCTCTTTACGTTCCTGCGGATCCCGGACCCGAATACGCCGTATTGGACCTCGGGATGGACCACGACGCTGAACATTTATGCACAGGTTGGTCTGGTGACGCTGGTCGGCCTGATCGCGAAAAACGGCATCCTCGTGGTCGAGTTTGCCAACAAGCTCCAAGAGGAGGGCCGCTCCAAACTCGAGGCGGTGCGCGAAGCGGCGCAGACACGTCTTCGTCCCGTGTTGATGACTTCGGTGGCCACCATCGCCGGTCACTTTCCCCTGACGCTGGTGCACGGCCCGGGCGCGGCGGCCCGTAATTCCATCGGTCTCGTCCTCGTCGGCGGGATGGCGATTGGCTCGTTGTTCACGCTTTTCATTCTGCCCTCGGTCTATGTTTTGCTGGCGAAAGACCACCGGGCGGCTCGAACGGCAAAAGTAACCGTGGCAAACGCCCCGGATGAGCACGTGTTTGCAAAATGAGCACGTGAGGCCGGTTTGCGTTTATCTCGGTAAAGTGGGCGTGCGCCGGGTCGATCTAGTCATCGCCGTCCATCAAATCATGGCGCCCATCGCTGGGATGGTATTACAGCAGAATCACTCCTTGTAACCCTCGTTATCCACCCCGTCGGATCTTCCACGCGATTCCATGCGGCAAAAATTCTTCTTCACTCTGGGCGGTTTTCTTCTGGTGGTCTTCGTGCTCGGCGCGGTGAAACTGTCGCAAGTCAAGGAAGCGCTGGCGGTTTCCCATGAGATGCCGCCCAGCGGAGTGACGACGGTCGAAGCCAGGGCGACCGTTTGGAAACCGGTGATCAATGCCATCGGCACGCTCGCACCGGTGGAGGGCGTCACGGTCGCGGCCGATGCCGACGGTACGGTGGTGAAGATTGCCGCCGAGAACGGCGCGCTCGTGAAGGCAGGCGATCTGATCATCAGCCTGGATACGAGCGTCGAAGCCGCGCAGTTAAGCGCCGCCGAGGCGCAAGCCGATCTGGCCAGGCTGCAATATAACCGCGCGGCCGACCTCGTAACCAAACAAACGATCAGCCAGGCGGAGCTTGATGTGGCCAAGGCACAGCTGAATCAGGCCCGCGCCAACGTCACCGCTTTCACCGCCACGATTGACCGGAAAAATGTTCGTGCGCCGTTTGACGGACGCATTGGCATCCGGCTGGTGAACCTGGGGCAGTTTGTGGCGCGGGGGGCCCCCCTCGTTCCCCTGCAAAAACTCGATCCGATCTATGTGAATTTCGCGATTCCGCAGCGTCAGCTATCCACGATACTGATCGGGCAAAAAATTTCGATCACCGTGGATGCGTTCGCGACGCCTTTCACCGGCATCATCGCCGCGATTAATTCGGAGGTCGATTCGGCGACGAGGAGCGTGGCCGTTCAGGCCAAGTTGCCGAATCCGCAGGAGCAATTGCGGGCGGGGATGTTCGTTCAAGTTGAGGTCGAGCTGCCTTCGGGCGAGCCAAGGGTAGTGCTCCCCGCGACCGCCATCTCCTACGCTTCCTATGGGAATTCGGTGTTCGTGGTGGAAAAGATGAAAAACAAGGACGGCAAGGAATACCTCGGAGTCCGCCAGCAACCGGTGAAGGTCGGTGCCACGCGCGGAGATCTGGTGTCGGTCGAGGGAGTAAAACCCGGTGAGCAAGTGGTGACCTCCGGAGTTTTCAAGCTGCGCAATCTGGCGCCGGTGCAGGTCAATAACGTGGTGCAGCCGACGGCCAATCCAGACGCGAAGCCGGCCAACAGCTGAGTGGTCCGGTACGCGGCCACCATGATCTCGAAAAGCTTTACCGACCGCTTCGTTCGCCGGCCCGTCATCGCGCTGGTGGTGAACATCACCATTCTGGTCGTGGGCGTGGTCGCGTATTTTCAGTTGAATACGCGGCAATACCCGCGAAGCGACTCGGCCGTGGTGAACGTCACCACGGTCTACTACGGTGCCAGTGCCGACACGGTGCGCGGCTACATCACGACGCAGCTTGAGCGGGTGATCGCGAGCGCGGACGGCATCGACTACCTCGAGTCGACCAGCGCCGCGAATGTGAGCACAATCAAGGTTTACCTCCGACTGAACTACGACGCGAACGCCGCGCTCGCGCAGATCAGTTCGAAGATCGAGCAGGTGCGTAGCGAGCTGCCGCCGGAGGCGGAGGCCCCCGCGATCACCGTGGAGACGGCTGACAGCCAGTTCGCTTCGCTGTATCTGAGCTTTTACTCGGAGACTCTCGATCAGAATCAGATCACGGATTACTTGAGCCGGATGGTGCAGCCGAGGCTTTCGTCCGTGAAAGGCGTGCAGCGGGCGGATTTGCTCGGCGGCCGCGTCTTCGCGATGCGGGTGTGGCTGAAGCCGGATGAGCTCGCCGCGCGCGGGCTGAGTCCTTCCGCGGTCCGGACAGCCTTGCAGGCGAACAATGCGCTGGCCGCCGTCGGGGCGACGAAAGGTTCGATGCTCAGCGTCAGCCTCATCGCCAACACCAGTCTCAAGAACGTGGAGGAATTCAAAAAGCTGGTGGTGTCCGAGCGCAACGGGACCATCACGCGGCTCTCCGATGTCGCTGACGTCGACCTTGGCGCCGAAAGCTACGACATGGAGGTCCGTTTCGGCGGCGAGACTGCGACGTTCCTGGGTATCTGGGTGCTCCCGACCGAGAGCACCGTGGAGGTGATCAAGCGGGTGCGGGACCTGATTCCCCAAATCGAGCGCGGGCTGCCACCGGGGTTGCAAGTGAAGGTCGCGTACGACGCCACGAAGTATATCGACGATGCGCTGAAGCAGATCGTCCGAACGCTTGCGGAAACGCTGCTGATCGTGGGGCTGGTGATTTTTCTTTTCCTGGGTTCGCTCCGGTCCGTGCTGATTCCGCTCGTCGCGATGCCGCTGTCGCTCGTGGGTGCACTGTTCCTGATGTTGATTTTCGGGTTCACCCTCAACCTGCTCACGCTGCTCGCGCTGGTGCTCGCAGTGGGCATCGTCGTCGACGACGCGATCGTCGTCGTGGAAAACATCGAGCGGCATATCCGCCAAGGCCGAAAGCCGGTGGACGCTGCGATCCTCGGAGCCCGCGAGCTCGTCGGCCCGGTGATTTCGATGACGATCACCCTAGCCGCGGTGTATGCCCCCATCGCCTTTCAAGGCGGGCTCACCGGAGCCCTCTTTCGCGAATTTGCCCTGACGCTGGCCGGCGCGGTCGCGGTGTCCGGTGTCGTGGCGCTGACGCTTTCACCGATGATGGGTGCTTATCTCCTCAAGCCTCACGCGCGCGAAGCGCAGGGGCTGAGTGGAAAGGTTAATCGTGTCTTCGAGCGGCTGCGCGAGGAGTATGAGCGGATCCTCGGAGCCCTGCTCGCGCCTCGCGAGGATGCCAATATTTCGAAAGGTCGCCAGGTGTCGTGGAGTTTTTTGGGCTGGGGTTTGGTGGCTTGGATTCCCGCGTGGTTCGTGGCGGTGGGAATCGTTTTCGCTTTTTATGGCAGAGCCGGGCTCTCCGCCCAGGTTCTCGGTGGCATTGCCGCCGGCCTTTGCGGGCTGACGTTCCTCGGTGGGGTGGTGACCATTCTCTTCGACTTTTTCCTGGGTCGCCGTTTTCGGAGAATGCAATTCGCGCTCGCCGGCGCCACGCTGCTGACGCTCTTGCTGGCGCCTTCTCTCATCCTGGCGCAGCGGGAGCTTGCCCCGAAGGAAGACCAGGGGGTGGTTTTTTCCATGCTGTTGGCGTCGCCCACGTCCACCATCGACCAAAACGTGATCTTTGCGAAGGAGGTGCAGAAGATGTTCCGGAGCGTGCCCGAATACGAAAATTCTTTTCAGCTCACGACGCCGTCGGGTGGCTTCGCCGGGATCATTTTGAAACCTTGGTCGGAACGGAAACGTTCGGCGGTGAAGCTGGAAGAGGCCCTGCAGGCTCCGTCGTATGAGATCGCCGGTTTGGACGTGTGGGTGCAATCACCCGAGCCGCTGCCATCGGGAGGTCAGTTTCCGGTCGAGTTCGTGATCCGATCGACCGCTGACCATAGTGAGATGCTCGAATACGCCGATCAGCTCGTGCTGTATGCCAACACCGAGGCAAATGCCGGAGGCGGGGTGCCGACCTTCTATTTCGCGGACAGCGACCTTAAATTCGATTTGCCGCAGGTGGAGATCGAAATCGACAAGGACAAAGTTGCATCGATGGGCCTGAATCTCAGCGATGTGGCGCGCGACCTTGGAGCGATGCTGGGTGGCGGCTATGTCAACCGTTTCGTCAACGACGGTCGAAGTTATCGGGTCATTCCCCAAGTGGAGCGCGGCCGCCGGTTGAACGCGGATCAGTTGCTGGCCTATTATGTTCGCGGGCCGGAGGGGAAACTTATCCCCCTCTCCACGATCGCCACCCTCAAGCACACGGTGCAGCCGCGGTCGCTGAATCGCTTCCAGCAGCTCAATTCGGTGAAAATCATCGGCGGCGGTCCGAGCCTCGATCCGTCGTTGAAAAAGCTGGAGGCGAAAGCCGCCGAGATTTTGCCACCGGGGTATTCCATCGATTACGGCGGGCAATCGCGGCAATTGCGCGCCGAAGGCAACGCGCTCTGGAAGGCAGCGGCGCTGGCACTGGTACTCATCTTCCTCGTGCTCGCGGCGCAGTTTAACAGTTTCCGCGATCCGTTCATCATTCTGCTCGGTTCGGTGCCGCTCGCTATGGTGGGCGCGCTGTTGCCCATCTTCCTGTGGAAGACTTCGCTGAACATTTATTCGCAGATCGGCCTCATCACCTTGGTTGGATTGATCGCAAAGAACGGGATCCTCATCGTCGAGTTCGCGAATACGCTGCAGGAGCAGGGCCTTTCCAAGCGCGATGCGATCCGGCGCGCGGCAGCGACGCGGCTGCGTCCCGTCCTGATGACTTCAGCGGCGACCGT
>JBDSSU010000375.1:0-18625 GCA_039928635.1 Opitutaceae bacterium
AGCAAGCTTCGGGGTATCGCTCCCAATGCGAATGAAACAGGTAGCCCGCGGGGCCTCCGCCCACGATGGATTTTATCGAAGGTGATTTGGAGGGGCGCCAGGGTCGCGAAGGTGTTGCTGACGCGACCATCAATTCGTGTAGGGCACCGTGCCGTTGGCATCGACCGGGTAGTTCCATTTCCGGATGTAGGCGGCGCCGGGAAGAAATTCATCGCCACTGGCCTTCAGTTTGCGGGCCAGCGCGGTTTCGAGTTCCGCCTGCACGGCGGCGGCGACCGGATCGTTCACCAGGTTGTGCTGCTGGAAAGGATCGGTGCGATTGTCGAAGAGGAGCCAGGGGCCGGCCAGATCCCGGACGTAAGTATAGCGGGTGGTCCGCAGGCCCCGGTATTCGCGTCCGCCTTTTCGGCGGTCCCACTGGCCAAACGGGGCAACGCAGGAAATCAGGGCCGTGCCGTCGGACGGATTTGAGCCTCCCCGCAGGTACCCACTGAAATCAATCCCCTCCACGGCAGACGGGATGGAGATGCCACACAATCCGAGCAGGGTGGGCATGAAGTCTGCCGATCCGATCGGTGCGTCCAAGGTGCGCGCGCCGGGACCCAGTCCCTTTGGCCAGTGAATCAGGAGGGGCACCCGGATGGATTCGTCATAGGGTTGTTGTTTATCGTAAGCCCCGTGCGAACCGAGCAGGTCGCCATGGTCGGAGGTGAAGACCACGATCGTATTGTCAGCCAGTCCGGTCGCCTGGAGGGTTTGCCGCAATTCAGCCAGACAGTCATCCAGCGCCGTGCAATGCGCGTAATACCCGGCGGCTTCCGTGCGGGCTTTCGCCGCTCCTGCCGCCGGGACGTTGGGGCGAAGCCGGATCTCGGCGTCCCGATACATCTTCCGGTAGGATTCAGGCGCGGATTGGTACGGCGAGTGAGGTGGTCCCCAGGAAAGAACCAGGAAGAACGGTTTCGCGATCTTCGCCCGGTCGCGCAGGTATTGTTCGGCGTCGCGAGTTTGCGCCAAGGCATCGTAGCCCTTCCATTCCAGTTTTTCTGGACCGTCGGCGTAGTAATAGGAGTCGTTGTAGCTGTGCGTGCATTCGAGCGCTTTCCAGTATTCGAAACCTTGTCGGCGGTCGCGGGGGATGTAGGCGGAGCGGCCGTGTCCGTCCACATGCCACTTGCCGATATACCCGGTAGCGTAGCCCGCCCGGTCCAAGACTTTCGCGAGGGTGACGGCCGCGGGATTCAGCGACACGTCGTTGAGGAAAACGCCGTGGGTCAACGCTCGCTGGCCGGTGAGCAGCGAGGCTCGCGTGGGGCCGCAGACGGGAAGCGAGGAGAGCGCATTCACGCAGTTGACGCTCTGCCGCGCCAGCGCATCGAAATGCGGAGTCCGGACATTGGGATCGCCGGCAAATCCGAAAGCCTGGGCCCGCCACTGGTCGGCAATGATAAAAAGGATGTTGGGCGGGCGGGCCGGAGCGGTCTCGCTCCCATGCGCGGCTTTGGGCAGCTGCGTGAGCAGCAGGGGGGCCAACAGCACGAGCCGTGGATTGATGCGACGTGGAATCATGCTATTTGAGGCGAGTTCAGGTCATGCCGTATTCGTCCGTCGGCGTGAGATCGGAGGCGACAGACCCGAGAGGATAAACGCAGCGGAGAATTTTCACTGAGCGAAAGGGGAAGCGAGGTCTGGTTCAGGCAGCCCGGCGGACGACATAGTAAGGCTGGTTCGCGAGATCGGCGGCGAGACCGGGGAAGAGCGCGAGAGCAGCGGGTGCGGTCGCGATCTCGAAGTAATATTGCAAGGCGTAGCGCTTCGTCGTGTAGGCCGCGGGGATGGCACCGGCGAAGGTGCCGCCCTCGCTCTTGAGGGCGAGGGATTGCCAGCGTTCGGCTTGGTTGACGTAGCGATACCGCAGGGTGACGCGCGATGGCGAGCCTGCGACCTGCAGCGAAATCGGCAGCGGCTGACCGGCGCGATAATTTTCCACCGCGCGGTGGCTCGCGACTACGGAGGGGCGGACGGGTCTAGTCTGCACGGCGGCGCGAGCGAGAGAGAGAGCACCTGCCGACGGGGCGCCAGCGGGGGAGACGGCGGTGGCGAGCATCGCGCGCAGTTCCGCGATGTCCTGGTCGAATGACGCGGTGCGATCGGCCCAGTGGCCGCGCATCCGGCCTTCGCCGTAGGTGATGTTGGCGACGTATACGCGCTGAGCGCGTGCGGCCATGGTGGCCCAGAGGTCGCGGGCCTCCTGATAACGCGCGATGGCCGCTTCGCCGGAGGCGCGATCGCCGGTGGCGGTGTGAAGGCGCCAGAGCACGGCGCAGCGGAATTTGCCGGCGAAAAATCGGGCCATGCCTTGCAGAATCAGGACGTCTTCCTCGATGCGGCGAAACGCGGGCGCACGCGCGGCCGCGCCGAGTTGCGTTCGGGCTTGATCGAGTTGAGTGCCCGCAGTGGCGGCGAGATCGTCGAGCCACGCGGCGACTTCAAGCGGCGTGTATTTTTCCGGCGGCCGGCCGGCGAGGAGGGCGTCGCCGCAGGCTTCGGCGGACATGAAAAGCTGCGAGTCCAAGCCGGCGATGCCGCCGAACGCCATGAGCGGTTGCCTGTCCCAATTCACCCCTTCATCGGGTTTGCCCATGGAGAGATTGGTGTAGATCTCCGGCCAATAAAACGTGCAGTTGGCCGAGATGCCGTGAGCCGTCGTGAAGAGCGGCAACACGCGGGTGACCGCCGCGAGGGCCTGCTCGATGGCGAGACCGGCGGAGCCGAACTCCTGCCGCAGGGCGCGCCGCCAGACTTCGGGGTCGGTGTCGGGATTGTAGCCGAGCCGGCCCCAGAGTCGGTATTGGTAAACGTATTTTTGGAAATCGAAACGCGGGGTGAGCGTGGCGTCCGCGTAGCCGAGCCGGCCACCCGCCAATCCCGAACCGCGCCGGCCCTTGAAGTGCAGCGGTTCACTGAGTTCAAAACCGGCTGCGCCGCAGAACGACGCGGTGCGACCGTAGCCGGCATAAGTTGCGGGATCGCCACTGAGGAGGAAGCGCTGCGTGCCCGGCCAGATACGGAAGACGACATCCCAGTCGCGGTTTTCCGCGAGCATATCACCGTAGCCGTAGCGGGTGAAAAAGCGGTCGCCCTCGAGAAAACCCGTGCCGGTGTCGGTGAGTTTTTCGATCGGGATCATCTCGGCCTTGCGGATGTCGGCCTGATGGTAGGGCAGGCTTTGGTGTTCGCCGCAAAATTTGGGCGACATCACGACGGGCTGACCGGTGGCGAGCGCGGCGTGCAAGGTTTCCGGAGCCACGTCCTTGGCGTGCATGTCGATTTCCACTCGACGGCCGCAGTCCTTGATCGAGCGGAAAAAGATGTCCCAGAAATCGTGCTGGCCGCGCGGGATACCGCTCTCGTAGTGGACACGGAGCGTGACGCCTGTGATCGACGGCACTTCGCGCAGGAGGATCGCGAGGGTATCGCGGCAGTAAGCGGCGTGCGTGGTATCGTCGAGGCCCGAGATTTTATAGGTGGCGTCGGGGCTGTCGCGCCATTCGTGGGCGAGAGTCCAGATGCCGAACTGAAAAAGCAGGCCGCGGCGCGCGCATTCCCCGCCGATAAATTTCAGCGTGGCGAGATTGCGGGCGCGCTCCCCGGTCGAGAGGCCCTGGACGCGCACGTCATACCCGGGGGTGGCGATAAGGAAGGGAAAGGGGAGAATGAAATAACCGTCGCCGATGTTTTGGACGGCGTTGTAGCCCATGCCGGTCGAAAAATTCAGTCGGTTGATCCGGCAGGTCACGAGGAGGTCGAGGTAAATGATCCAACCGTCGCGATCGTAGAACCAAGACTTGTCCTCCACCTCGGAGTTGAAGCCGCGCAGGATGCTGCGAATGCGGCTCGCCGGCCGCTCGATCACCGGCTGGGCAAACTCGAGTGCGGCGCGACCGGTGGCGAGGCACGCCACGCGATCGGCCAATTCGGTGAGCGCGTAAACCAAGCCGCGTTCGTCGGCGCCGGCGGCCAGCAGCACGGTGCGGCCCTGCGCCGACGTTTGCAGGAGGCAGAGCGACTCCGCTTCGGTGGGCGCTAAAATTTTCGCGGACGATAAAATCGTTTGCGCGAGTGGAGCCTTGGTTCCGCCGGCGAGCACGCAGAACTCGTCGCCCGCCGCGTCGGCGAGCGACGCCAACCGGCGCACCGTCGCGCCTTGCGCGACGAGCGCAGCCTCGAGTTTGCCAAGCGCCCATCCGCCGGGCATTGAGGCGGCGATGGAATCGCCGGTGATCGGGATGAGCGCGACGCGGCCCTGGTCGACGAGCACCGCCGCCAGGTTGCGGCCCGCCAAAGTTGTGCCGACCGCGAGACCGGCGATCGTCTTGCAAAAATCGCGTCGCGAGGCGTCGGGAAAATCAGAACTGGGTCGAGTTGAGTTGATGTTGAGGGGTGGGAAGGATTTTCCGGGGCGGGTCGTTTTACCGCCTGGCGCGGGTGCCGCGCTTTCAGTTTTCCTTCGCGGCCTCGTCGGGGAATTTGCCCGCGAGGGCGGCGTAGCTGGGCTCGTGATAGATTTTGGCCGCCTGGCTCAGGATCGAGGAAAGTCCGCCGCGACCGACGTCCTTGATTTGCTCGTACGGCCATTTCTTCGCGGGGTCCTGAACGTAGGGCACCAGGAAATCGATCGCCTTGCGGATGCTGCGGCCGTCGGCGGTCTCGTAATGCCAGAGGTCGACGCCGACACGGTCGGCGAGATTCGCGAGGCTGGTCATGCCGCGCAGATTCATCATGGAGTAGCTGAACGAGGTGGCGCGGGCGAGTTCCTCGGGCTGGCGGCCGTCGGGCGCGATCTGGGCGGCGATGCGTTTCGTTTTGGCGGTTTCGGCCACCTGCCGGGCGAGGTCCCGGCGGTCCAGCATCAGCGCCAGACGCATGACCTGAACGTCATAGTGCGTGCCGTGATTGTTGACCGCGATCCCTTCCTTCACGCCGAAAGGGCTGGTCAAATACCAGTCCAGAAACGCGGCGGCCCACTGCATCAGCGCGGCGCTGTCGGTCGACATCCACGATTTCGCGCCGGCCAGCAGGCTGGCTTGATCCAGGGCGTTGACGAGGCTGGTTCCCTCGATGATGCCAATTTGCCGGCCGGTGTTCACTCCGGGCACGCCTTGGGCGTAGTTGAGATGCGGGTGCATCAACGTGGCGGGATCGAGAAACCAGGTGCGCAACAGGAGCGCGGCATGCGCAGCGTATTTTTCGTCGCGGGTGGCGGCGTAGGCGCGGGCGAGCGTCGAGACGGCGCCGGTCATCTGTTGCGCGCGCTGAATATCGGAGGCGGCGGTGCGCGACTCGGGGTTTATTTTTCCGTCGTGGCGGATGTAGGGCAGGCCGTCGGGCTTGGCCGGATCAGGCCAGAAGTAGGGCGCAGTGCTCGCGTAGTCGTGCGGATCGCCGCTGGGCGCGACGCGGGATTTCTGCGTGACCGAGAGCGGCGCGACCTTGAGGGCTTCGTCGGCTTTTTTGATCAGAGCGGCGGCGGTTTCATTGTCGGTGGTGATGGTGGCGGGCGCCGCCGGAAGGGACAGGACGGCGAGGAAGGCGAAGGCACCGCCGAGGAGTTTGGCTTTCATGAAAGCATGGGTCAGGTGAGGGTGATTCGAGAGGGTCGCGTCGGGCACGGCTTCAGGGGTCGCGAGACGGTGTCAGCGCGGCTCGGGCTTGTTCTCGCCGGGGATGCCATAGCCGATGGTGTTATGGGAATTCCGCTCCACGGGCGTGGGGCGAGGCTTCGGCGTTTCGGCCGTCATCGCGCGCACGGTCTCGATCTCTTGTTCGACATCTTTTATCAAGGCCTGCACGTCGAGATTCCAGCCGCGCGCCAACACCTGCGGACGATACTGGCTGCCGGCGAGCGCTGCATATTTGCGCCAGCTGGCGGCGGCGTTTTCCAAAGCGGCGACAGCATCAGCTTGGCGCGAGGGATCGCGGGTTTCGCGAAATTCGGCGAGCCGCGTCGCTCCGCGAATCTTGTCGGCGTAATAGCGGCCAAGCCACGCCATCGCTTCGATGTCGGTCGCGACGCTGGCGAGTTCCGGCGACAGGGGTGTGCGGCGCAGCCGCGCGGCTCCGCTCAGACCGGCGGCGGCGAAGGCCTCGATGTTTTCCGCCACGTCGAGCGGCGTGATGATATGGCCCGGCGCGGCGGGGCCGGTGCGGCGGACAAACTTGGGAATACTGATCTCCTTCGCGCCCGGCATTGGCTCCCCGAGAATGAAATCATCCACGGTGAGAAATCCCTCGTTCTTCCACTGGCAGCCCTCGGGGATGAACATCCAGTCGCCCTTCTTGTAGAAGAAGCGGTTGATCTGCGGCATGATCCTCGAGGTTGCCGCCCACGTGTCGTAAAGCAGCGCCGCGTCCACTTCCGGATAGTGCGCGGCCAGCGCGGTCTCGAAGAAATGCCGGTCCAGCGACGGATCGTAACCGAGCCGGCCCCACATCATGAAATTATACCAGTGACGGGTGATCTCCATTTCGCCGCGCTGCTGCTCATCGCGCAGCGCGAAATTCCGAGCCCACACGTAGCCATCGGAGCCCAGGTGGAACCCCTCCGTCTGCTCGCGCGGAAAATTCCGGATCATGGCGCGGGCAAAGTCGGGATCGCCCCAGCGGAGGCAGAAGAGGTCGTCATTGCGAAGGGTCCACCAAGTTTTCAGATGGTGTTTCTCAAGGTCCTTGACGAGTGCGTCGCCGATCACGGCGTCGGGCGTCGTGAGCATCCGTGCGCCGGCGTATTTGAAGCTGATGTCGAAGGGGCCGGGATATTCGCCGAAGAACTTCATCACCGGCTCGAGGCCCGTCTGCCAGTCACGGTGGATGAAACGCACTTTCCGCTCGGGCTGGAGCGCGACGACATCCTTCACGCCGAGTCCGTAGGTTTGCCAGAGCCACTGTTCCTTGGACTCATTCGAGGGGAACTGGGTCATGTTTTCGCCGGCGGTGACCCCGATGCCCGCGAGATCGGGATACGTCAGGAACAACTCCCGCGTGCACGCGCGCACGTAATCGATCGTGATGGCGTTGTCGGGCGCGTCGGTGATGCCGTATTTGCCGTAGGCACCGTCGAGCAGGACGTTCCACGTGATGAAATAAACCGCGATGCCCCGGTCCTTCGCGTAGGCCATGACCTTCCGCCAGAAAACGATCTTCTCGTCGATGGTCAGTTTTTGCAGCACGACGAGATTCGCCAGCACCTCCGGCGCGACGCCCCGCGGATGAACGCGGTGGTCGTAACGGTAGGTCGTCGTGCAGACATCATTCAGCGCCACGTCGGGATAGTCCTTCAGCCGGACGAGCGACGGGAACGGATGGGGGTTCCACAGGGTAAGCGCGTTGTATCGATCACGAGCCATCTGGTCCAAATGCGCCTGCCAGAAAGTGAAATCCCACACGGTCGCGATATTCCAGAGGGCGGAATCGCCGGTGTCGTCGTAGCTCGGCGTCCGCGCGTCCAGCGGGATGTTCATCTTCAAGCCGCGGACCGGTAGATAAGGTGAACCTGATTCCGCTCTGATCCGTTCGATGGGCCGGCCCTGTCTGATCAACTCGGCCAAACGCAACCCGCCATACATCAGACCGGGCGCGTCGCCGCCGGTGATGACAAACGACGCGGTGCCCGCCACGACGATCCGGTAGCCCTCGACACCGAGTGCGGGCTCAAGGGCGAAGGCCACGCTGAGATCTGCCACGGCCGGACCGGCCGCCGCGCAGGACTTCGCCAAATCGCCGAGGGCAAACTGCACTGGGGGCGAGGCCGTTTCACCCGTGAGGTGGAGAGCGGCTTCAGCCGGCGGAAAGGCCAGCAGCAAGGCACCGGTGCAAGCCAGCAGGATAGTGGGTTTCATGGCGGACTGCGGTGGATCAACTCGATTTGCGGCGAGGCAGGCGGATGCGAATCATTTCAGGAAGGCTTCCATCGGGAGGTCCTCGGTGAGCTCCTTGATCTCGAGGTTGCGGTAAAAGATCTCGGCCGTCTCGGCCTGCAAGCCGATCAGGCCTTCACTGGGGGTGATGTCGGTGGCCAGGTTGATGATCACGCCGTTGAGCTTTTGGATGGCATAGGCGCCGCCCATGACGATCACCTCGCATTTGTTCCACTGACCATCGAGGCCATGGTAGGGCGCGTTGGCCAGCCCCAGGTGTTCAGCCTTTTTGATCGGCTGGGGTTTACCGCCGTCGCGGGGGAGCGCGAAGGTGCGGCCATCGGCGGAATACCACTGGATCTTTGTGTCCGGCGGAGACCAGAAATCCCCGGTGTGGTTGACGCGGTTGACGCTGTCATAGCGTATTTGGAATTCGATGCCCGTCGGCCAGATTTTGTCGTTGCTCACGTGAAAGTAGCAGCCGGCGTCGTATTGGAACTGGGCGAAGTTGTTCGCGATCTTGGTGCCCCATTTGTATTCGAAGCGGAAGATGAAGCGGCGGTATTTCTTCGTCGTGTAGATCATGCCGTGGGTGGCGTTCGACCCGGTGTCCAACTCGTAGCGGTCGGGGAGGCCGCCGAAGCCGTGGATCATGCCGTCCTCGACGGTGAAGACCTTCTTCGCGAGTTCGGCGTCGCCGCTGCGGATCTTGAGATTCCAGCCATCGAGATTTTTGCCATTGAAGAGGGGGACGAATCCGCGGTCGGCTTCGGCAGCGGCATGGGCGGAGGGGAGAAGCAGCGCCAGGGTGGCGAGGCCGGAGAAGAGCAGTTTTTTCATGGGGTCGATGGGAGATATTTTTTAACGGAAGGGTGCGGCGCGGGTGCGACGGAGGCCAGGTCGGTGCCGATCCGGAGGCCGGCCAGATCCACGGTGATGTCCGTGCCGATCGCACCGCCGCCGTAGGCGCCCCACTTGGGAGCGACCTCAAGACCGTCCATGGTCTTCCCGTAGACCCGCGTGCCGCCGGTGAGCAGCGTCTGGTGCTCGCCGTTGCAGTAGATTTCCACGAAGCCGACCTGCGGGTCGAGGGAGGGCTTCACCACGAGGACGATGTCAACCCATTCCCCGATCTTCACGGGGTGGGTCCAGACCTTTACGACACGCTCGCGGTGAGTGGGCCATTCGGGGCCGTGCAGAGTGAGGGAAAGATCCTGTCCGTCGTAGCTCATCGTGAACGGATAGTTTTGCGTGGAGAGGGCCGGATTCTTCGGATCATCGTAGGCTTTCCATTGGAAGCAGGCCCAGCCCCGGTCCGTCTTGCCCGCCAAGGTGAACTTGTAGCGCCAGCCGATGTAATAGGTGACGCCCTGCTGCATGCTGCCGCCCTTGCCCACGTGAAAACTCCAGCCCGCAGCACCGCGGATCTCGGCGCGCTTATCGGCGGCGGGTTTATGGACGCGCCAGATCGGTCCGTGGACCGGGTCGGTGGCCGGCAGAATCGTGCCGGTGCCGGGGCTGTACCTTTCCGCGCCCTCGAAGTTGAGGTTGTTGAAAATCTCCCGTCCTTTGGCGGGATCACCATACCATTGCAGGTCGGCGAAGGCGGAGAGAGCCGGGAAGCAAAGGCCGAGTAGAACGTGGGGCAGAAACCTGCGGAGATGGGAGGATGCGTTCATAGAAATGAGAGCGATCGGTTTGTCGGAAACGCACGAGCGGAAGAGCACGAAGCACCAAGGCGGCCTGGCGGGAGACGGGGAAAGGGGAGGTTGACCTGAATACTAGCACCCGGCGGCTGGCGGAGCGAATGGAGAAGTGGACAATTGCTTGTGCTTTTGCGGATGGCGGCGCCGGCTGTCGGACTTGACGAGGCGCGTCCAACGCGTCGGCGCCTCGAGCATCCGGTGCAATAGGGAGCCCAGGACCGGTGTCGTGGATTACGATCTGTTTGTGCGCGAATTCGGCGCGCGCACCGGGGCGGCTTATATTGTGGTGCAGGGGCATCCGCCGTATTGGGACGCGGCCAGCCACGAGGCGTTTGGGCGCATCGTCGATTATTGCCTCGCGCAGGGCTGCTCGTTCGCCACGCCGGCGGGTTTTCAATAGCGGCCGGCCGGTGGTGTTCGAGGGGATGGCACCTCACTCGACCGAGACGACGGCGCGGCGGTAATCGATGAGGGGAACGATGGCGCTATGGTCCCGCACCTCAAGAATGAGGTGCAGTTCCTTGCCGGCGGCGTCGGCGGGAATGGTGAGCGTGATTTTTCCCGCGGTGGCGTTTTCGATCGGCAGCGGTTTGCCGTAGGGGTGGGCTCCGGCCTCCGCGTAAATCCACCAGGAGTAACCCAGTGCATCACCGTCAGGATCGGTGGAGCCAGCGGCCGAGAAGCTCAGCGACTCGCCGGGGCGGGCGGCGAATTTGAGAATGGCGTGGGTCGAGTCGCCATTCAGGACGGCCAGAGGGCGGTGATTGGCCTTGGCGTAGGGTAGCACGCACCAGTCCATTCGTGCCTGCAGGTCGCGCCACATGGCGGTGCGCCAACGCCAGACGGGCACAAAGGCACCATCGTAGGTCCGGCCGTCGGCGGGATCGACCCAGTGCTCGGTGATGCCTTGGTCGGTGTAGGCCTTGAAGGGGAGATAAGGCTTTTCATCGGGCTGGACGATGGCGAAAGGCGAGAGCACATCGGGCTGCTTGTCGGGGTAAAAGCGACCGCTCCAACCTCCCCAGGAGGGCTCGCCGGGATCTGTCAGTCCCGGGGAAACAAGGCCAAGCCAAGGCACGGTCCCGCCACCGCCGAGAAAGTGGATGATGCCAACGCGTCGCGTCGGATAGGTTGCGCCCAGCGCCCCGTGGCCGGTCCGGATGTGCTCGTGCGCCCAAGCATCCTGGCCATCGGGAGTGTAGGCATGGGGTTTCCAGACCCAGGGGCCGAGGTCATTATTGGCCGGACCACCAAAGGCGCGCGTCTGCGCGACGCCCCGAATCCAGAAGATGGAGGGGAACTCGTGGAGAATCCACGCTCCCGCTTCGTCCTGCGCCTGGTTGTCGAACACGCGCAGCTTGGCGACGAAAGTGGCGACCTCCGCTGGCGAGTGGGCGGCACGATACTCGAAGAGGACCTGGGCGAGCGTGTTCGCGCCGCCGTTGAGGACGATGTGCAGCGGACGAGGGTCGGGTTTGAGCACGGCGGCGGTGACGAGGCGGGCGCCGCGACTCCAACGGCCTTCGCCGACATCGCTCATACCGTTGCCGGTATTGCCGTTGGCGACGATGTCGTGGAGATACTCCGGCGTCGGCCAACCCTTGGCGTGGAGTTGGAGGTTGGGATAAACCACCGCGTAACCGTCGATGATGTTGTGCAGCAGATGCGGCATCAGCCACTTGGTCGAATCCGTCGGATTCGGCCGGAAGAAACGTCCGGTCGTGGTGATCAGGCCCTCGATCTCAACCTCGTTGGCGCAGACAAGCAGGTGGACGATCTGCTGCTCATCGTCGGGATCATGACCGATGTCGGTCAGGACGATCAAACGGGGTCGGTCGCTGGCGGCCCAAACTTTGCCCGTCAAGAAAAAGGCTGCCAGCAAGGTGAACAGGAAAACCAACGGGGGGCTGGCAGGTTTTTTCATGGGCTCTTGGACCGGGTGTTAGGATAGGTGAACAACGCAAAGTCGGCGGGGCCGCTGCTGGGCTGCCCGTTGAAGTTCAGTTTACGGAATCGGCTGATGCTTGCCTGGCGGGAGGAGGGTTCCTGAGGATCGACGCTGTCATTGGAAGCTGGAGACGACGGGGCGCCTTCGCGATCAGTCCTCTTTGGCCGTGATGCCGCTGCGGGGCAGGGGGCGGGGAACTTGCGCGGCGGCCGCCAGCTGCTGATTGGCGGCGAGCGCGGCTTTCATTTTGGCGAGGTCGTTTTGGTATTTCGGCATGGCCGCGATGTTGTGGTTCTCCTTGGGATCGGTGGTGAGGTCGAAGAGCATGTTACCTTCGTCGCCATAGCTCGTATAGACGAGGTGGTCGCTGACCACGGCGTCGCCCTTGCCGTAGCGGGAGTAGACGACATCGCGGAAGGATTGCTCGGGATGATCGAAGAGCGTGGCAAAGCTGCGGCCTTGGACGGCAGCTGGGATGGGGAGGTTCGCCAGCGTGCAGAGGGTGGGGAAAATGTCGTAGACGCCGACCAGGGCGTTCGCTTTCCGACCGGCGGTCTTGCCCGGCACCTTGATGATCAGCGGGACGCGGATGGAGGTGTCGAGGGTGTTGTGTTTACCCCAGAAGTCGTGCTCGCCGAGATTCCAGCCGTGATCACCCCAGATAACGACGATGGTGTTGTCGGCTAACCCGAGGCGGTCCAACTCGGCCAGGACATCGCCGACGAGTTTGTCGGCGTAGCTGGTGGAGGCGTAGTAGCCATGCCGCATCATGCGATGGAAAGCGTCCGTGCCCTCCTGATACGCGCCGAAATCGTAGCTCTTGAATTCATTCGAGCCGTGCAGAGCGGCGGGCGCGTTTTCGGGGCGATAGCGATTGTCCGCCAGGGCTAGTTTTTCGCGGTCATAGAGATCCCAGTATTTTTTGGGGGCGTAGAATGGCATGTGGGGGCGGATGAACCCACAGGCGAGGAAGAAGGGTTTGCCGGCAGCCTTGAGGTCGCGCAGCTCCGCGATGGCCATTTCGGCGACTTTGCCGTCGCCGTAGGCGTTGTCCGGGACATCCGGGGATTCATACATCCGGGGGCGGCCGGACTTGGTTGTCGTCCCCTTGGCGCTGGGATCGAAGTTCGTCGCATGGCTTTGGCCGGAGCCGGCCTGCTTGGTCCAGCTGCGGGCAAGGGTGTCCGTTCCGAAATGGAAAATCTTGCCATACGAGATCGTGGTATAGCCGCGCTCCTTGAAAACCTGCGGCAAGGTGGTGGCGCCAGGCGCGTCCTCGTCGACCAGGGTCCGGGCCACGCGGAAGCGATCGGTCGTGGGCAGGATGCTGGTCATGAGGCTGGCGCGGGAGGCGCCGCACACCGGCACCTGGCAGTAGGCGCGGTTGAACAGGAGGCCTTGGGCGGCAAGCTTGTCGATGTTGGGCGACTTGACCTGGGGATCGCCGTAGCAGCCGAGTTCCGGGCGCAGGTCATCGATGGCGATGAACAAAATGTTGGGCTGCCTGGCCAATGGCTCCGCACCCGTGAGGGTGGAGAGCAGCAGGTTGGCGAGGAGCGGCGCAGTCAGGAGCCGCAGTCTGGAGGGGGAAATAGACATGGATTGAAGGATTGAGTGAGGGTCGCGGGGTCGAGAGTGATGAGGCTTCGATCAGTCTTCGAGGCCGGGCTGTCCGGCGCTGAAAGCGAAGCCGAGAAATTAAAGCGGAGGTGCCGACCGGTGCTGCTGGCCGTTGGAGAGGGTGAGTTCGGCGGGTGAGCCGGCCGTGACGGTGGCGGCGGGGCCATTGATTTCGGCCGACGCAGCCGTTGGTGCGCCCGAGACGGAGCGAAGCTTCGTGCCGCGATAGGTGAGCGAGGAGCCTTCGCCGAGATAAAGCGCGGTGCATTCGTCGCGCTCGTTGAGCGTGACGACGGCGTAACGGCCGGTGAAGGTGACGCCCAGCGCGGCATCCTGCCAGACGCTCGCGGGCTCGGGTTGCACGAGCACGTATTGAGTGAGGGTCGCACCGTTGATTTTGCTGATGACCTTGAAGCCCGCAAAGCCGGCGGGCCCGGTGAGCGCGGTGGCAGACTGGATACGGGCGGATTTTTCGGAGCCGGCGAAGGGCTCGAACACCACGGCGAAAGGGCGCGCCCAAGCTTCGCCTTGCTGGCGGACGACGAGCACGGGCGTGGGCGCATGGTCGTAGGGGACGGGCGCTTCCTTCGTTTCGAGGGCGAGGGCCTGGGCATATTCGCGGCCGGGCTGGCCGGGGATATGGAGGCGCATATGCGCGGGGCCGCCGGCGAGTTTGCCGGCGGTAAAATCGACGGTGACGTCACCGGCGAAGGGCGCGGAGGCCTGCGCCTGTTTGAAGAAATGCCAGCCGGGATAGAGGTAGGTCTGGTTCCGCTTCCACGCGGTGCCCGCCGCGGGCACGAAGCGATCGGGCGCGGCGCTCAGCTTGAGTTTGCCCTCGCCGGCAGTGATCACGGCTTGATCGCCGAGGTTGTGCCAGAGGTAGTCGTGGAACTGGGACGGCTGGTCGGTGTGGGAGCGGAACACATCCACGTAATAGCCGGTGCTCGCAGAAGTGCGCACGAGGCCGACGAGGCGCTCCTGCGGGGCGGTCGTGCCGCCGAGCTGTTGATCGGCAAAGCGGGTCAGGGTGAAGGAATAATTCGGCGACACCGGCGCAGCGCCGACGGCGGGCTCCAGGGCAACCGGGCGCACGGTGTCGATGCCCAGGTTGACCCAGCCGCCGCTGCTGCGGGAGGTGCCGTTGACGATGACGCTGTTGGCGGCGGCAAAGAGGCGGCGGTAGTTCTCGTGCTCGTCGGTGGTGTAGGTGCCCTTGCCGGCCGCGGTGCCGAGCACGTGGCCCGCGCCATAGAGTTCGAGCGTCATGCCGGTGGCGTGAGAGTGGACATGGGCGCCGCCGCTGACGACGGCCATGAAGGCGTGGACGGGATTTTTGTCCGGCGAGAGATTGCGCTGCAGCACGGCGCCGACGAAGGGGAGTTCATCGGTGGTCCGGAGGCGGGCGGGGGCCGCGGGATCGGCGACGATCTCGGGGGCATACCACAGCAGCGGGAGCGCGTCGCGGGCGGATTCGGTCCGGTCGTATTTCCCCTGCACCAGGTTGCGGGCGAGCACGCTGCCGAATTCCTGCCGCAAGGTGGCGTCGCCGTCGCGTTGCGCCATCGCGTAGGCAATTTCCAAGGACTGCGCGCCGCCGCCCCCTCCGCGACGCGGACCATCGCCGAAGCGGATGTTCTCCCCATTGGGGAAACGGAAATCGGCGAGACGCACGAGCGAGAGGGGGATGTTGACGAAGCTGGCCGGAAGCTGGCTGGCGGATTTTTGCCGGCGCACGAGCGCGACGAGGTAGGTGAGACGCGCGCTCACGCTGCTGGAATACTGGAACGATTCCGGCCACACGGAACCGGGCGCGGCATAAATCTTGAGCACCTTGGCCAGCGAATCCTGATGAGGCGTATCCTTGGACACCAGATACGCAAAAGTATCGGCCCGCTCGGTGGCGTCATCGAGGGCGAGCGCGCAGTGCGCCAGACAGCTCATCTCCAGCACCGGGTGGTTGTTGTCGATGATGCCGCCATCGATGGCGAAGCGCGCGTAGGCGCGGAAAAGTTCCTGCGCGTGCGCGAAGTTGAAGGCGACCGGCTGGCCGGAGACGAGATCGAGAACCGCGCCGCCGCGCTTGAGCCAGGGTTGGACGAAATCGTAGATGAGCGGGATCTGGTCGCCGACGCCGCGCGCCTCGTAGAGGAAGTCATTCGGGTAAAGCAGGCCGCCGTTGTCGTCGTTCAGGTCGGTCTTCATCTGAATGATGGCCTCGACAAACACATGGAGGATGTCGGCGGCACATTTGGCGTAGGCCTCGTCCTGCGTGAGGTAGTAGAGCGCGCCGCAGTGCACGCCGAGCGTGAGAAGGCGCTCCAGCTTCGGACCGGCGCCCTTGTCCGGCGTGCTGGCCATGTTGCCGGCGATGGGGGCAAAGGTTGGGGGATGGCCCGTGCCCGCCGGGCTGGGGATGGTGGGGATCTTGCGCAGATACGCCGCCGGATCCTTCTGGTGCTCCGCGACTGCTCCGCGCACCTCCTCCTTGAGATTTTCGAACGAGGCCCTCGCCCAAGGTTGGGATTCAATTTTCGCGAGAAGGGCAGCGCGATCGGCCGGGGTGACCCAGATGAGCGGGCGTTCGACGGATGCGGCAGCGGCCAGCCGAGGCAGGGCGAGGCCGGCTGAGACAACCAACAGGGAAACGAAGGTGGGGAATTTCATGGCAGCGTGACGGCGGCTTGGTGGTGCGGGGTGACCGGCCCGGGCAGAACGGAAGGCTGCAGGGTGGGGGTCGGTTTCGGAGAAATTAGCGATGGTGAACGTGGAGCGCGGGCCGGGGCGCATTGCGCAACGACCAAGCGGGCAGGGGTGGCGGTGACAGCCAGCGAACTGGGGTTGGCCGGAACGGACACCGAAACTTTCCGGCCGGAGGCGTGGATGTGTCCCGCATGTTCTACGGTTTGGCGTTGAGGGTGCCTTCGAAATGATACGAGCCGGAGCCCAACTGGAGTGATTGGGTGACGGGGCGGCCGTTGAAGGTGTTGGCCGCAGTTTTGAGGGCTGAGCCGCCCTCGTGGAGCGAATTCACCGAGTCAGGGAAGAACACGGTGGCGGAGGTGTTGGGGGGGATCTGGATATTCCAGTTGAAGCGGCCCGCCTCGATCTTCCACGCGCTCGCCGCGCGGCCGTAAGCGGTTTCGACCGAGCCTTCGGCATGGGTGAGCAAGCCGACCAGCTCAGGCACGAAGAGCAGTTTCTTGAACGCGGGAGCGGTCTTGTCCAGCCGCACGCCCGCCACCGCTTCGTAGAACCAGTGGTCAAACCCGCCGTGGAAGGGATGGTTCAGGGATTTCTGGGTGGTTTTGGTGACCGGGTCGAAGCGGCCCATGTTTTCCCAGAGCGTCGTCGCTCCCAGCGAGAACATGTATCCATAGCTCGGGTAGGTTTTTTGGGCGAAGATCCCGCGGGCGACGCCGGGGTGACCGAAATCGGACAAGGCGCTGTAAAGGTAGGTGGATCCGTGGGAACCGGTGTTGAAGTGGCCGTTGCTGCCGAACTCGACTTCTTGCGCCAGCGCCCGGGCGATGGCTGGAACTTTTTCCGGGGCGGGAATGCCATACATCAGCGCCAGCGCGTTGCCCGTCTGGCTCCCATAGGTGTTTCCGCGCACGTGGAAATAATCGTCGTTGATGGCGGTGCGGATGGACTCGCTCCAGGCCTCGTATTGTGTCGCGGCCTGGTCGTGGCCCAGGACGCGCGCGATGTCGGTCATGATCTTGGCGGCGTGGAAAAAGTGCATGGTCGCCGTGGTGGCCGGCAACGAGTTGAACGGGCTGCCGTCGACCCGCGTCATGGACATGGCGATGGTGGCAGGCTGGTCGCACCAGTCGCCGAGGGCGTCGTGGATGATCCAGCCACGGGCAATCCCCCGGCTGTGCTCGAGAAAACGCACCAGGTCGGGCCACTGGGCTTCCAGCAGGCGCCGGTCACCGGTGTATTGATACTGCAACCACGGAATGAACACCATGCCCACGCCCCAGTCGAAGGCGGGGATGCCGGGGCGCCGGCCGGGCGCGATGCTGTCGGGCAGGCCGCCGTGGAGAGCGGTGCTGGTGCGGATGTCGTGCGAATACTTCGACCAGAATTGCGCCATGTCGTAGTTGTAGTAGGTCATCTCCTGCGTGACATGGGCGTCCCCGAGCCAGCCGCACTTTTCGCGGGTGGGGCAATCGGAAGGCAGGCTGATCAGGTTGCCCTCGTAGGTCCACTTGATGGTCTCATGGAGACGGTTCATCAGCGGATCGGAGCAGCTGAAGTGTCCGATGGTCGGGACGTCCGAGCGCACGAGGTAACCGGTAAGGTCGGCGGCCGTGGGTGGTTTGCCGAGGCCGGTCACCTCGATGTATTGGAAACCGTGATAGGTGAATTTCGGCTCGAAATATTCGTCACCCGTGCCGGCGGCGATGTAGCGGTCGTGCTGATAAACACCGACGGCCCGGCGACCCTGGGTGTCCCAGTCGAGTTCGTTGCGCGGGGTGACGAGCTCGGCAAACTTCAGATCGACGGCGGTGCCGCGTGGGGCATCGACGCGGAGCCGGACCCAACCGGCGATGTTCTGACCGAGGTCGAAGAGCCAGACTCCGGGCCGGGTCTCGATCACGCTTTTCGCGGGCAGGGTGCGCACCTTGCGGGTGGGCGGCAGGAGCTGGGCCTCGAGGGCGACGGGCAGTGGTTGGGATTTTTCGGAGCCGGCTGCGGGCTGCCAGCGGAGGTTGGTCTCGCCCACGCGTCCGTCGACGACCTCGCCCGAGTACAGACTGGATTTGGCAATGGCGCTGGCGGCGTATTCCCAGGTGGAGTCGGTGGTGATGGTTTCCCTGCTGCCGTCGGCGCGGGTGAGTTCGAGTTGGGCGATGGCCAGAGGATTGCCGTAACGGAATGCCGGGGTGAAGAAACCCTGGCTCTGGCCATACCAGCCTTCGGCGAGCAGAATCCGCACTTCGTGCGGACCGGGTTGCAAGCCGGCCGTGAGATCGTCGGTGTTATAGAGGGCGCGGGTTTCGTAGTCGGTCTGGCCCGGGTCGAGGACGCGGTCGGAGATTTTTTTTCCGTCGAGGTAGAGTTCAGAATAGCCGAGGGCGGCGGAGTAGAGCCGGGCCCGGACGAAGGGCCCGGAGATAACGAAACGTTTGCGGAGCCAGACCGCGGGTTGGGCGGCCTTGACGGTGGCGATGCGATCCGGCCGCTGTTCGAGGGCCTTTTTATCGAGCAGGCGCTCGCGCTCGTAGCCGCTGTCACGGGTCGGGAGGTAGACCACCTGCTCACACCATGCCTGCACCAGAGGATCGTGGTTCGGCGCGACGTCACCGCCCCCGATCCATTGCGCCTGCCAGTCGGACTTCTGCAGCAGTCCCATTTCCCACGTGGTGGGTTCGCTCCGGGCGGACTGATCGACCCCGGTCCAGACGATCACCCGCCACCAGACAATC
>JBDSSU010000376.1:0-2835 GCA_039928635.1 Opitutaceae bacterium
TGAATTTCGCCGGGGAAACTAAGCGGATGCGGGATGCAGAAACCCAACGGGAAAAACGAGAGCGTTGTCAACTCCGGTCGCCCAGTTCCGCCCAGTTTTCCCAGCACTCCTCCCCGCAATGGCGACGCTCTCACTCCCTCGTTTTCCCAGCAACCGGAGGCGGCTAGGCGCGATTATGATTTGCCAGCGTCTGTTCGATAAAGCGATGGAGGTCAGCGCGTCCACTTTTAGTTTTGGCCGAACTGCTGAAGACATGGGGGGGCTCACGCCCGCCTTCCGCCAGCGCACTCGTAAACTTATCGATCGTCGCCTGCGTCCGCGTCTCCGACTGTTTGTCGGTCTTGGTGAACACGAGGACATGCGGGACCTCGGATTCACCGAGCCATTTCAAAAACTGCAGGTCGATCCGCTGAGGGGGCAGGCGGGAGTCGATCAGCGCCATCACGCAGACCAAATTTTTCCTCTTCGCCAGATAATCGCTGACGGCGGCGTTGAACTCGTCGCGCTCCCGATGTCCCACCGCGGCATAACCGTAGCCGGGGAGATCGACCAGGCTCCAGCGGTCGTTGATGACAAAGAAGTTTAGGAGCTTGGTTTTTCCGGGGGTCACGGAAACCTTCGCGAGGTCGCGGCGTTCCGTCACCATGTTGATCAGGGAGGATTTCCCGACGTTTGAGCGACCGATGAACGCAAACTCCGGGAGCGCCCAAGCGGGACTCGAGGCAAGGTCGGGAGCGCTCAACTCAAAAACGGCGGAATTGATTTTCACGCGTTCAAGACGCGGACAAACCCGCCGTTATGCAACGCCGGAGCCGTCGCCGCCGGAGGTGGCAGGTTTCCCCGACGGCAGTTGCATCCGCTTCGATGACACACGAGCTATCGCATCCGTGCGGAGGTTTGCCAAAGGGTGTCGAGGACAGGGTGACCGGCGAAAAGCCTCGCGCCCGGGATAAACGACTCCCTTACGAAGCGGGTTCTCTCCCTCCTGAAACTCAGGCCGCACTCCAGCGGTGGTCACCGGAACTCTGATGCCCCGCCGCGCGTGGCAAGAAATTAGATGCGCTGCTCTGTAGCTATGCGGCTGTTACGCGGCTCCGGCAGTTCGTGCCGAACTTCGGGGTGGTTTGGCGTTCAGTGTCCGTATGAACGCCAAGATCAAGTTCAACCGCCCCCTCCCCTTGGTCGTCTCGGTGCCGAATAATGTGTACGAGATCTGGATCGAATGCGGAGAGGCCCCGCAGGGCTGGCATGTGGCGGTGGGTCGCTTGGGAGATCGCGCGAAGCGATCGATCACGGTGGGGAAATCGACGCGTGAGGAACTTGAGGAGGCGTTGATTCGCGGAGTGGAACTCGTCGCGGACCCCGCTGCACAAATCGTCGCTCTGGAACTGGTGGAACAGCGGCGCGCGGAGTTTATCGCCGCAGCCTGACCCCCCTTATCCGCCTCGACCGCGAATGGGTCGACCTTTGCTCAAGGGGTTGGCGGCGCCGGCTGAGTGACATTGCCTGCCAGAAATTCGCGCAGATCAATTTTGCCGGAAGCCGTGGAGCCCGCACCCGGGTGCTCCAGACTAAAAATTGCGAGCGGCGCCGCGGGGCGGAATACCAGCGCGGTCAGCCCAGCCTGTGCTCATGATGGCGCAGCCGTGATACTCCCGCCATACTCGCCGAGCCGGTCGAACTTCGGCCGGCAATTAGTCGCGGCGCGCAAGCATGGGCAGGACGTTGACCGAATATCTTTTTCCCGATCCAGATGTGTTCATGAACATTGCTCCTGACGATGCCGCCTTCTTGCGCGATCTCGTGAAAATCTCCCGGCAGAAAACCCAGCACGTCAAATGGGTGGACCGTGATGGGAGCGACCGAAACACGGCTTTGACGCGGGAAGAGGCTTCACGCGTGGGAAGCCTGGCGAAGCGCGCGGGAATTTCGCCAGGCGAGGTGCTGCGGCGCGCTGCTCACGTTCCCCTCGCGGCGGCGAAGGCGCCCGCCGTCGAAGGGTAACTCAGCATCGGGTCACCGTTTTCTCGGAGCTGGAGCCGGAGCCATTGCTTTCTGTTGCAGCGCCGTGAGGTCTTGCTGCGTCTGTTGGAACTTCGACTCCAATTCAGCGGCACGCCCTTTCGCCTCCTCAAGCTGAGCCTGCAGCTGGGTCGATCCCGACGAGGCTGCGCTTAACTGCGCCTGGAGTTTGGCGCTGGCCGAAGCCGCTTCCTGCGCCTGGGTCTGCGTAGTGGCGAGCGAAGCTTTCGCCTGGCTCAACTGCTTTTGCAGATCGGTCGAGGTGCCGCGGTTCTCGTTCAACTGTTGCTGAACTTTCGCCGAGGCGGAGCGAACCTCTTCGAACTGGGTTTGGATCTGCGCTGCACTGCCCTTCGCATCGTTAAGCTGCTTTTCCAAGGCGACCGACTTGGAGCGCGCTTCCTCAAGCTGGGTTTGAAGCTGAGCACCTTCGATCTTGGCTTGGTCGAGCTGCGCTTGGGTTTGGGTCGCCCGCGCATCCGCGCTTCCGACCTTCCTCCACAAGACGACCGCCACCACGACTGCCGCGATCACCACCAATAGGGTGACGAGAGCTGAACCCGATGTTTTTCTTGAAGGGGATTTTTCGAGGGTTGTCATAGGCCCCTAACCTACGGTAACCCCCGCCTTCCCACCATCGGGATACACCCTGATAGCGGAGTAATAGAAACTACCCACTAAGAGCGCGATATGGGGACAACGCGGAATGTCTTCAGAGTTCGGTGGGGATTCTTCCCAGCGCGGCCGATCAACGCCTGAAGCGTCTCGGGCCTCGCGAAGGCCGCGACGGAAACGAAGCAGCCCTTCGTTCGC
>JBDSSU010000377.1:0-4675 GCA_039928635.1 Opitutaceae bacterium
CAACTGCACCCAAGGTCACTTCCTAGGACCAAGCCCGTCAGCTAACCTCGTCGGCAATGGGAAGGGTGATCCACTAGGGCCCGCCTTCGCGGTGTCTCCACGGTCGCTCCAACGCAGCCGCATGTCCGCAAGCGTGGGAATACCACGCCTGCGTCCGTGCTTTCGGGAGACAATCCAATGATCGCTTCGGTTTTTAACTGGCACGGCGTCGGAAGCCGTGTCGCGCCTTTCACTCCGCTTTTCGCCGTTATCCTCTTCGCACTGACTCTCGCTGCGCTTACCCGCCCGGTCGTGGAGCCCGACCGCGGTGCCGCTCCGGGTCCGGTGCCTGTCGCGCAGCGTGCAATTCCCCTCACCTCGCTGCTGCTTTTTCCCCTGTTCGTTCTGCCAGGCGTGGAGGCGCGGCTACACCCATGAACGCCTTTCGATCCCTCTTGGTCGGACGGGCAAGATCGCTCACCGACAAGAATCTTTTCCACAAGGTGTCCCTGATCGCGCTCTTCGCCTGGGTGGGTCTGGGCGCAGACGGGTTGTCGTCGTCCTGCTATGGCCCGGAGGAAACATTCAAAACGCTCGGCGCGCATCCGCATCTCGCGGTGTTCATCGCGCTCGCTTCCGTCGTGACGATCACGGCGCTCTGCGCGAGCTACTCTCAAATCATCTCCCTGTTTCCGTCGGGCGGCGGCGGTTATCTGGTGGCGAGCAAGCTGCTCTCGCCCGCCGCCGGGGTGATCTCTGGCAGCGCTTTGCTGATTGATTATGTGCTGACAATCACGATCTCGGTCGCGAGCAGCTCGGATGCGCTCTTCAGCATCCTCCCTCCTCATCTGGTGGGTTGGAAACTTCCTTTCGCGTTCGGCGGGGTGTCGCTCCTCACGCTCCTGAACCTCCGTGGCGTGCGCGAATCCGTCATGCTTTGGGTGCCGGTTTTCTTCCTTTTCGTCGGCACCCACGCTTTCGTGATTCTTTACGCGATCGCGACGCATGCGTCGGGCATCGGAGAAGTTGCCCGCGCCACGGCAACCGACGTTCACAACCTGAGCTCGGAGCTGGGTTGGTTTGGTCTGCTGGCGGTGTTGCTGAAGGCGTACAGCATGGGCGCGGGCACCTACACCGGGATCGAGGCCGTGAGTAACGGGCTCCCGATTCTGCGTGAGCCGCGCGTTCAAACCGGACGTCGCACCATGGCCTACATGGGAGCATCGCTGGCGATTACCGTCGCAGGCCTGCTTACGGCCTATCTGCTTTACGCCGTGGTCCCGCAGGAGGGAAAAACCCTCAACGCCGTCCTCTTTGAAACGATGACGCGCAGCTGGAATGCGACCTTGGGGTCGACCTTCGTCTGGGTGACGCTCGCTTCGGAAGCGGCGCTTTTGCTCATCGCGGCTCAGGCCGGATTTCTCGACGGCCCGCGCATCCTCGCGAGCATGGCGATCGATCGCTGGCTCCCCACGCGTTTCGCCAACTTGAGCGACCGGCTGGTCACGCAAAATGGCATCCTGCTGATGGGTGGCGCCGCCTTGGTGATGATGTTGATCACCCGCGGCTCCGTCGGACTGCTCGTCGTGCTCTACTCGATCAACGTCTTTATCACGTTCACCTTTTCCCAAACCGGCATGGTGGTCCATTGGTGGCGCGCCCGGAGAACTGAACCGCAGTGGCGCCGCAAACTCGCGATCAACGGCTTCGGACTGACTCTCACCACCTTCATTCTGATTTCCCTCACGGCCGTGAAATTCTTCGAAGGCGGCTGGGCCACCCTCGTCGTGACGGGCGCCCTCGTCCTCACCGCGTTCGCGATCAAACGCCACTACCGCAGCGTCACCGAGCAGCTCCGCCGACTGGAGGTGATCGTCGAAGCGGCCACGATCGAAACCAGCTCGCGCCCGCCGCTGCTGACGCCGCCGGCGGCCGCAGAGCGCACGGCCATCCTCCTCGTAAACGGCTACAACGGGCTGGGACTTCACACTGCCCTCCACGTGCCACGGATGTTTGGCGATACGTTTCGCAATTTTGTTTTTCTCCAAGTCGGTTCCGTCGACGCCGGAAATTTCAAAGGGGCCGACGCCCTCGAGGCGTTGCGCGCGCACACGGGCGCCGGGACCGAACGATACGCCGCTTGGGCGCGCGCCCATGGATTCGGCACCGCGACGTTCACGTCCATCGGCCACGATATTGTCGGTGAAGCCCTCCAACTCGCTCAGGCCGCGCGCGAAAGATTTCCCAACAGCATCTTCTTCGCCGGCCAGCTGCTCTTCGCCCGGGAAACGCGCTTCACGCGCTTTCTCCACAATCACACGGCATTCGCCCTGCAGCGCCGCTTCTTCCTCGCCCAACTCCCGTTGGTGATCCTCCCCATCCGCGTGGCAAACTAAGCGAATCTTTCGCCCAACAAGGCAGCGAACACCAAAAATCCATTATGGATCGCATGCATCCCGGCCGTCATCCAAAGCGCCGAACGAAAGGATACCTGCCTCCATCGCGCGTAGGTGAAGGCCAGATAAAAACCGCTCATCACACCGGCGAAAAGCCCGGTGCTCCAGTTGATCAGGAAATGGACGGCGGCAAACGGCAGGACCGAGGCCAGGACCTGCGACCAAAAGGAGAACCGGCAGGACCGCGCAATCATGACCGGCAAGGCTTGGAAAATCAGCGTTTCGAAAAAAGGCGCGAATACGACGATGCTGACGAACAACTGCCACGACACCTGGCTTAAATCAAAGTCGTCGCGAACCGGCACCTCCCAGAAAAGCGCCACCACGCCGGCCAGGATCATCGGCACCACCAGTCCTTCGAGCGAGACGCGCCACAGGAATGCCGCCTTGGTCCGCTGCTGGTGCCGCTGAAAGTGACTTTGGATCCAGGAAAAGATCATGAGCGCAGCGCAATTCAGCGATAACCCGCCAGCGCCCCAGCTACCTCACCTGCAAGGTATCACCCTCAAAAGTAATCCCAAGCGACGGCACGGTCACCGCCTTGCGCGCGCCTTCGTTTTTTACGCGACCGGCGAGCCAGGCATCGTAGCCCGTGGCTCTCGCGGCCGTCAGAGTCGCGTCCACATCCTCCGGATCGACATACGCGGCAAACCCCACGCCCTGATTGAAGGTCGCATACATTTCGCGTCGGTCGATGGGGCCCGCCTTCTCCAAAAACTGAAACAACGCCGGCGCCGGACGCGGGTGGGTAATCTCGTACACGAATGATTCCTCCAGCCGCATGAGCTTTCGCCAACCGTGACCGGTCACATGGGCAACGTAGTTTAGCTTCAGTCCGCGTCGCTGACACTCGCGCACGAACGCCACGTAGATCACCGACGGTGCGAGCAATGCTTCGCCGTAGGTACGGGAATCGCCGAAGCCAATCGGGGTCTGATAACCTTCGGGCAGCTGCACCGCGACTTTGCGGCAGAGCGAAAGCCCGTTGGTCTGCACCCCCGAACTCGCGAGGAAAATAATCGCATCGCCCTCGCGCACGTCACCGACGATGCGCAGATGCTTCGGCGAAATCTTCCCAATCGCGGATCCCGCGAGCACAATCGCCTCGGGTTCCACCACGCCGCCGAGGGTTGGGGTTTCCCCTCCACCCCAGACCGCACCGGCGGCTTTGCAGCCCTCGGCGAAACCCGCGACCAGATCGTTCGTCCGCTTTTCGTCGGCAAACCAGCCCGAGTCTCCCACGGCGGCGTGCATCGCGACCGAAATCGGCAGGGCGCCGCAGGTGATGAGGTCGTTCACCATCGTGGCGACGGTATCGATCGCGATCTCCCGGTAGAAACATTTGCCCGTCGCCGCGTAGACCGCGTCCGCGACGAGATTCTTGGTGCCGAGTCCTTCCTCGACATGCGCGAGAAAGTGATCCGCCGCTTCGATGAGATAGGCACTCTCCCCGCGCGTCGTGGCGGGCTCTGAATAACCGTGATCCTGCAACGCGCCGGCGGTGGTGCGTGCCGCCTGCTGACACGCGCGCTTAAACGCATCGAGTTGATCGTAACGGACGCCGGAAGATTCGTAGCTGAGAGCCATGGAGCCGAAACGCGTTAGCGATTCCCTTTGTGAAAGCCAATCTTCGGTTTGGCTGCATCGTCTTCGTCCGGCGCATTGAGCAAAGGCTGCAAGCGCTCGATAACCTCGCGCAAAACCGCGTCGTGTTCGATCAGACGGCGATCGATCTCAGAAAGCCGTTTCAGGATTGTGACATTCGCGAGGATCGCTTCGCGCATTTGCACAAAGGCACGCACAAGATAGAGGCTCATCTGCACGGCCTTTTCGCTGCGCAGAACATTCGCGGCCATCAACGCGCCGTGCTCGGTGAAAACGCGCGGAAGGTACTTCCGGTGCTTTCCACGACCGTCAGTTTCTAAGGTCGCAATTTGCGACCTTAGAACTTCATCGCTCCCGGAACTTGAAGTCGCAAATTGCGACTTCAAGTTTGCAACCTCTTCGCTGGTGAGCATGAAACAGAAATCGTCAGGGAACCTCTCCCGATTTCGCCCCACCGCTTCATTAACCCGTTTGGTCGGCACCCCGTAGAGCGCCGCCAGATCCGAATCCAGCACCACCTTCTGTCGGCGCATCGTGAAAATCCTCGGCAACGCAGGCTCTGCGGATCGCTTGGCCATCGCTCAATAGCTCCGGCCTTCGCTCTTCTCGAAATAGTTCAGGTACGCCTGATTCAC
>JBDSSU010000378.1:0-5038 GCA_039928635.1 Opitutaceae bacterium
CAAATCCCACGCCCAAACCGCGCTCGCGCTCGCGGCCCTCGGGGTGGTGTTTGGGGACATTGGCACGAGCCCGCTCTACGCGCTGCGCGATTCGATCAAATACCTGACGGTGAGCTATCTCCTCGAAGACGGAAACTCCGTCTTCCTCGATGCGGCACAGGCGCGGACGCTCCAGCTAACCACGCCGGATCTGCTCCACGTCATGGTCTCGCAGACGGCCGTGCTCGGGGTGTTATCGCTGATTCTCTGGTCGCTGATGCTCGTGGTGAGTTTGAAATACATCACCTTCGTCACGCGCGCGGACAACGGCGGCGAAGGCGGGGTCTTCGCGCTTTTCGCGCGCGGGCGGATTGAAAAGGGCACCAAAAAGCGCGCGATCGGCGGCGGCACGATGCTGATCCTCTTCGGAGCCTGCATGCTGTGCGGCGAGGGCGTGATCACGCCGGCGGTGTCGGTTCTGTCGGCCGCGGAGGGATTGACCTTGATTGCGCCGGGGGCGCATCCGTTCGTGATTCCGCTGACCTGCGTGGTGCTGGCCGGGGTGTTTTGGTTTCAAAACCGCGGGAGCCAGACGATCGGGCGGATCTACGGCCCCGTCATGCTGGTCTGGTTCGTGACCATCGGCCTGCTCGGGATGTGGCATATCACGAAAAATTTCGAGGTCCTGCGCGCGGTGAACCCGTGGTACGCGTGGATGCTGTTTCGCCAACATCCCGCGGAAATCACCGCGATCCTCGGCGGCGCGGTGCTGGCGATCACCGGCGTCGAGGCGGTTTACGCCGACATGGGACACTTCGGCCGGCGGGCCATCGCCCTCGGTTGGTACGGCGTCGCGTTGCCGGGATTGACGCTGAATTATTTTGGCCAGGGTGCGTATCTGCTTTCCCACCCCGAGGCGGTGAACAACCCCTTTCTCTCCCTCGCTCCCGAAGGTCCGATCCGCCTTTTCCTGCTCGTGCTCTCCGTCCTCGCCGCGATCATCGCGAGCCAGGCGATGATCTCGGGAACGTTTTCCCTCATCCGCTCTTCCGTGCAGCTCGGTTTCTTTCCCCGTCTGCAGGTCATGCACACCAACGCCTCGCAACGCGGACAAATCTACATCCCGCTGGTGAACGCCGTGCTGGCGATTGGGTCGATCGGCATCGTCCTGGGCTTCCAAGCCAGCGAAAAACTCACCGCCGCTTACGGGCTCGCAGTCACCAGCGCGATGACGGTGACCACCTTCGGCCTCTATTTCGTCGCCCGGCGGGCGTGGCACTGGCCGGTGTGGAAAGCCGCCGGCCTTTGTGGATTCTTCGGCGTCGTGGACCTCACGTTTCTCTACGCCAACTTCCACAAGATCGTCGACGGCGGCTGGCTGCCGCTCGCCATCGGCGCGGGGGTTTTTGTGATCATGCACACTTGGAAATCAGGGAAAACGGAGATTTTCCGGCGCGTCTACGCGAACGAAATCACGGAGACCGAACTGGTGGATATCGCGGCGAGCAAGCACATCACCCGCGTCCGGGGCAGCGCCGTGTTCATGGCGGGCAATCCGCGTGGCACCCCGCTGGTGCTGCTGCACCACGTCAAGGCGAACAAGATTCTGCATGAGACTGTGCTGCTGCTGAGCATCGTCACCGAGGAGGTTCCTCACATTCCCGAGCCGGAGCGCCTCGAGGTGCGCGACATTGGCGAAGGGGTCTGGCGCAGTGTCGCCCGTTATGGATACATGGAGTCGCCCGACGTTTCACTCCTGATCGAGCGCATCCGGGAAGCAGGCGTGCCGCTGAAAGCGGCCGAGGCCACGTATTACTTCAACCGCGAGATGATCATCACCGGCGGCGAGGCGCCCATGCCGGAATGGCAGAAACGTTTCTACGGCTTTCTCAGCCGCAATGCCCGGCAGGCGCGCGACTATTACCAGCTCCCGCCGATGCAGATCATCGAAGTGGGCCTGCCAATCCAGTTGTAGGCCCTTGGCGCGGCCTTCCCCGCCCCGTTCGGGAGTCTGGGGAGGTTTGACCACACAGCCGGGCGAGAAGTCGAGCTAGTCGCCGAGGGCGGCGGCAATCTCGGCGAACATCTGCTTTCGCATTTCGGCGTCGCGCTTGCGGTTCGTGCGCACCTCCAGGACGCGAATTCCTCCCGCGGGCAGCGTGCTCACCAGCTCGATGAAATGCTCCCAGTCACGAACCATCGTGTGCGCAATGCCGTAGGCGCCACAGAGCCTCTCGAAACTCACGCGCTGCGGTGTGGCGAAAAAATCCTCGAACGGCGGATCAAACTCGGCAATGGGGAGATGTTCGAAAATCCCACCGCCGCGGTTGTTGATCAGCACGATCGTGAGCGAACCGCTCAACTTCGAGGGGAGCAGGAATCCATTGGTATCGTGTAGGAGCGCCAGGTCCCCCGTCAGCAACACGGTGGGAGTTCCCCCATGCGTGAGGCCGAGCGCGGTCGACAACGTGCCATCGATTCCGTTGGCCCCGCGGTTGAAGAACGGTCGCAGCCGTCGATCGCTGGCCGGCCAAAAATATTCCGCATCGCGCACCGGCATGCTGTTCGCGACGAAGATCGGCGTCGCGACCGGCAGATGTTGGGCCAGCAGCCAGGTCGCACGCCCCTCGAACATTTCCGTCATGGATTGCAGCTTGATCACCAGCGCCGAACGGGCGTTACGATCCAGGGAGGCCCAGAGTCGGTGATAATCACCCGGCACGGCCACGGTGGGCGGGAGCTGCGCGGCGAAACGTGCGAGCGAAATCTGCAGGCGCTGGGTGCGAACATGCAGAGCATCGCGATTCTGCGTGCCCTCGCTCAGGAGCAGGACGGCTGCGCCGCTTTGTTGCAGCGCCGCACGGAGGGTTTTGCTGATGGGCCATCCGCCCAGGCAAAGGACTCGCTGGGGCCGCAGCTGATGCACCAGCGATGGATTCCGCAACAGGAGGTCGTAGGTGATGATCAGATGCGGATGCATCACGGCGTGATGCCGGAGTGGCGACAACCCGTCCGCCAGTACCGGCCAGCCGAGTTTCTCGGCAATCGAGGCAACCGTCTCGGCGTAGGCGGCCGCGTCCGCTGGTTGGGCCGGTCCGGCGACGATGATGCCCCGCACCCCGGCAGGAAACACTGGCACCGCCGCCAGCAGCTCGACCGGGGAAGGTGACACGTGGTCGGCGAAAAATTTCTCCCAGTCGCACTCGTCGGCGAGAGCCGACGCGGTACCGTCGTCGATCGGCACGAGCGGATCCCGAAACGGAGCATTGAGATGAATGGGGCCGGGAGCCACGGCCATCGCCACCGCCAGGGCGTGACGCACCGTTTGCCGCAAATACCCGAGTAACTTCAGCGAGGACTCCGGCACGGCCAGCTCGTGATAAAAATTAACGTGGGATCCAAAAAGCTTCTGCTGATCGATGGTTTGCCCGGAGGCGCACTCCCGCATCTCGGGCGGGCGATCGGCCGTGATCACGAACAAGGGTGCCCCGCTCTCCTTCGCCTCGATGACCGCGGGAAAGAAATTCGCGCCCGCCGTGCCGCTCGTACAAACGAGGACAACGGCCTGATGATGCTGACGCGCCAGACCGAGCGCGAAGAAGGCCGCGGACCGTTCATCGAGGACCGGAATCGACTCGATGGAAGGATGTCTCACCAGCGCCACCGCGAGCGCCGTGGAGCGTGACCCGGGACAAATGACGGCGTGCTTCACGCCGAGCTGCGCGAGCGTTTCGACGAGGACGCTGCACCAGATGGTGTTGGTATTTCTAAAATCGAGATCGGGCAGTGCCATGGGAACGCGCAATCTGCGCGAATCTGCGGCGACCGAAAGGCATTTTTACCGGGAATCGAAAACCCGTGCGGCGAACCGGCAGGCACGATTGCAGTGGCGATCGCTGCCCGGAGCTCAGCAGCCAGCCGGCGACGGGTGGGAGCGCGCCTCAAGATCTAAACCAGCACCGCATCCAACATCGCCTTAAACTTCAGCTCAGTTTCGGCGAATTCCTTCTCGGGTGTGGAGCCGGCGACGATTCCGGCGCCGGCGTAAAGGCTCGCGATGGAACCTTCCACGAGCGCCGACCGCAGTCCGACGAAAAACTCGCCGCCACCGCGAGCGTTCATCCAGCCGAGCGCACCCGCGTACAATCCGCGGGGAAAACCTTCGAGTTCGCGCATGCACGCAAGCGCTGCGTCGCGCGGACTCCCGCCGACCGCGGGGGTGGGATGCAATGCGCCCAAAACGTCGAGCAAGCGCACGCCTTCCGGCAGGAGGGCGCGAATCGGCGTGTGCAGGTGCTGCACGTTCGCGAACCGCCGGATCAGCGGCTTCAACGGAAATTCCAAATTCAGCCCGAGCGGCGCCAGGCGCGCGATGATATCGTCAAGGACCTCCTCCTGTTCACGCCGGTCCTTGTCGCTCGCCAGAAGTTCGCCCGCCAGCATCGCGTCTTCGCTGGCGCTCACGCCCCGCCGCATGGAGCCGGCCAGCGCCTCCGTTTCCAGCAAATTTTTGCTGACGCGCACGAGCCGTTCCGGACTCGCGCCGATGAAGCTTGGACCTTTCCCGTTCGCGAAAGAAAAAGAGTAGCAGTCGGGAAAACGCTGACGCAGCCGGTTCAGCATTTCGAGAGGATGTAGCGGTTGCGCGGCGTCGATGTCTTGGATTCGCGCGAGCACAATTTTGCGAAACTCACCCTTCGCGATTCGCGCGAGCGCCTGCGAAACCGCCGCGCGATAATCGCCGGATTCGTGGGAAGAAAATCGTGCGCGCTCCGAAGCAGCACGGGCATCCTGCCCGTGTTCCGGGTTTGCTGGCGTAGCACGGGCATCCTGCCCGTGTGCCGGGTTTGTTGGCGTAGCACGGGCATCTTGCCCGTGTGCCGGGTTTGCTGGCGTAGCACGGGCATCTTGCCCGTGTTCCGGGTATGCTGGCGTAGCACGGGCATCTTGCCCGTGTTCTGGGTTTGCTGGCGTAGCACGGGCATCTTGCCCGTGTTCTGGGTATGCTGGCGTAGCACGGGCATCCTGCCCGTGTGCAGAGTTTGCTGGCGTAGCACGG
>JBDSSU010000379.1:0-4096 GCA_039928635.1 Opitutaceae bacterium
ATCGACCGGCGAGCTCAACAAACCCGTGCTGGTCGCGGAAACGGGCAATCCCTCGTTCCTCACCCTCTCGCCCGACAGGAAGTTTCTCTACGCCGTTAACGACTCCCCCGCACTGGCGGTCGCTTTCTCGATCGCTGGCGGGCCCTTCCCCCGCCTTGAACAGCGTGGCACCGCACCGCACAACATTAGCCCGGCGCCTTCTCATATCGCGGTCGATCGCACCGGGCGCCTATTACTCGTCAGCCATTTCGGCGCCGGGTTTATCGCCTCCCTCCACCTTCAACCGGATGGATCGGTCGGAGCACCTTCCGTCACCCGGCACCATGGCCACGGTTTCGATCCCGTCCGTCAGGCGTCGCCTCATCCCCATTCCACGACGATCTCGCCCGACAACCGCTTCGCGCTGGTTTGCGATCTCGGACTGGACAAAATTTTTAGCTACGCCCTGAACCCTCAAGACGCGCAGCTCGCCCTTGGGGAGCCCACCTTTGCCGCCGCATCTCCCGGAGCCGGTCCACGCCACAGCGCCTTTTCACCGGACGGTCGCCATCTCTATGTGATCAACGAGATGGCGGGAACGATCAGCGCTTTTAACTACGAACCGATTCACGGCGCCCTCACCACCCTCTCCTCTGAATCAACGCTGCCGGCGGACTTCACCGGCCAAAACACCACGGCTGAGGTGCGCGTTCATCCCAACGGCAAATTCGTCTATGGCTCCAATCGCGGGCACGACAGCATTGCCGTCTTCGCCCGCGAGGAGAAAACCGGGCTCCTTTCTCTCTTGGAAATCGTTCCCTGCGGGGGTCAACACCCCCGGCATTTCGCGATCTCGCGGGATGGCACCTGGCTCGTCTGCGCCAACATGAACTCCGACTCCCTCACCGTCTTCCGCCTTCATCCCGATACCGGCCTCCTCACCCGCATCCCAATGTCGGCGCAGCTCTCCATGCCGGTGTGCGTGCTCTTCGACGATTAAAGCCCGGCGCGGTGCTGCGGCGGATTGAACCTCGCGCTTCGTTTGACGCAGCTTCTTCACCCGCGCACGCTGCGACCAATGGCTGACTTCCTCGAATCCGCGCGCGCGAACAAACTGGAAAACGCTTTCCTCATCGGCGTGCAAACTTCCCGCATGGCTGCAGGAGAGGCGGCGGAGCTGTTGCTCGAACTCACCGAGTTGGTCGAAAATCTGCGCCTGAAGGTTGTCAAGGCCACCTTGGTCAACCTCCGCCTTCGCACCCCCTCCCTGCTGCTCGGCAGTGGCAAGGCCGCCGAACTGGTCGCGGAAGCGAAAGCCGCCGGCGCCGATGTGATCGTGTTTGATGAAGCGCTCTCGCCCGCGCAGCAGCGCAATTGGGAAGAGCTCTTCGAGGGGGCCGTCATCGATCGCCAGGAAGTCATCCTCGAAATTTTTTCGGACCGCGCCCACACCCGCGAAGCCACCTTGCAGGTCGCTCTCGCCCGAATGCAGTATTCGCTGCCGCGGCTTACCCGTGCCTGGACTCACTTGTCCCGGCAACGCGGCAAGGGTTCCATGGGCGGTGAAGGCGAAACCCAGCTCGAGCAAGACCGGCGCATCGTGCGCGACCGCATCACCCACCTGAAAGCCGAACTGGCGGGAGTCGTCAAACAACGCGACGTCCAGCGTCGCAAACGCCAGCGGGTCCCCATTCCGACGACCGCGATCGTCGGCTACACCAACGCCGGAAAATCCTCCTTGCTCAACACGCTCACCGGCTCCGCGGTCCTCGCGGAAGACAAACTCTTCGCGACGCTCGATCCGACCACCCGCCAGCTCGTGCTCAGAGGTAACCAAAAACTGCTCGTGACCGACACGGTGGGGTTCATCCGCCGGCTGCCGCACGGTTTGGTGGAGGCGTTCAAGGCCACGCTCGAGGAAGTGGTCGTCGCGGATTTTCTGATTCACGTCCTCGACGTCACCAATCCCAACGTCGCGCAACATCACGCCACCACCATGGCCGTGCTTTCCGAATTGGGAGCCGCCGAGAAGACCATCGTGACCGTCTTCAACAAGGTGGATATCGCCGACGAGGCGATGATCCGTCGCGCGCGGCAGCTGGTGCCCGATGCTCTTTTCGTAAGCGCGCAGACCAAGCGAGGTCTGGATGTGCTGGAAGCGCGCTGCATCGAACTGATCGCGCACACCCTGGGCGCAACGGAGTTGCTCGTGCCCCATGACCGCTACGATGTCATCGCCCGTTTGCACTCCCTCGGACACATCCACGAGCAGGAACACGAGGACGCCGGCGTGCGCGTCAAGGCCCGGGTTCCCCCTACACAAGCCGCTTTTTTCGGGCCGTTCGTGGTGCGCTAACCGGAGATTGTCTCGCGAAGAACGCGCGGTCGGAGAAAGGTTCGGAACCAGATGAGTCGGTGGAACCGCGGTTGGGTTGGCCGGGAAACCCCAGGAGTTTTCCTTTCCGAGGATCGGCCTTCGCTCCCCCTTCGCCCCTTCGCGAGACCCTCCGGTTTCGCCTGACCTACTCCGCGTCGTAAATCTGCACCCGTGACCAGAACTGTTTGCAGGTTTCGATGAACTTCAGGTGGATCGGATCGATCTGATAGGAATTGTGCGCCGCCACATCGCTGCAGACCACCGTCAGCGCCACCGCGAACGTTTTGTCCACAATCGGTCGGTCAGGCACACCCGCGGGAGCCCCGACATAAATTTTTTCCACCGCCTTGATCGCGGCGAGCGATTCAACGCCACGGCGAAATTCGGCGCGCTGCGCGTCGGTGAGTTCAGGTTTCAGCCAGAAATAAACGGTATGGATGAGCATGGGAGCGGAATGCCCTACGGCTTCACCCCTCGCTGCGCAAGCTCTTCACTACTGTGACTCCTTGATCAACGCCTCCGGACCAGCCGGCCCCGAATCTGAAGGTCATCAGCGTCGACCACCCGTTCGCCGCAGCCAAGGGCGAGCCGATGACCGCCGTGCATCACTTGGGCAGCCTCGATTTCGCAACGATCAGCGCCAAGGTGCGTCAGGCGGCGCACCCACCGGCTTTTCGAAAGCGCCCTCGCGCCCATAACCCGCGAGACGCTTGCTTCCTCTCTTTCGGCCATCACGTTAACCCTCTTTCCCCCCATGAATAAACACTGCCTCCGCTCGTCTCTCGTTGCCTTGCTCTCCCTGCTCGGCCTCGCCGCCTCGACCAGTTTTGCCCAACCGGCGACCACGCCCCCGGCCGCAATGGCTGCCTCCGCCGTCGGAACCACCGCTCCGAATGACAAGCCCCGCGTCAGCCCCCACGCCACCACGAGCCAGTATATTGGCACCGATCGCGCGCTCGTCATGATTACGTACGGGCGTCCCTACACCATCAAACCGGGCACCACGCTGGTCCGGAAAATCTGGGGCGGACAGGTGAAATGGGACGTCGCCGACCGCCTCGGCGCCGACGAGTCGACCCTGATCGTCACCCCGATGTCACTCGTGATCGGTGAAACCACCATCCCAGCCGGAGTCTACACCCTCTACATCATCCCTTCGGAGGCCGGCACCTCGAAACTCGCGTTCAGCAAAACGATCGGCAAATGGGGCATTCCCGTTGACGAAAAAAACGATGTCGCCCGTTTCGACCTCAAGAAGGAAACCCTCGCGCAACCCGTCGACCAACTCACGATCACCGTGGCGAAAGTAGCGGCCACCAATTCCGGCGTGATCCAGATTGCTTGGGAAAACACCCAGTTCTCCCTGCCCTTCGCCGCTAAGAAATAAGCGAGCGTCAAAATCCCCCGGTTCCGCGGTCCCTTTTCGTTCCCCATGACATCCCCTTCTCTCCGGCGCGCGCTCTGTCTGATCGTTGCTCTGGCCTCTGGCATTCCGCTGGTTCACGCCCAGCCGGCCACGCCACTCGAGCTTCCAGCTCCGAGCCCGGCTGCCACCTTGAAACAGCGGGTCGGCGTCACCGATATCGAGATCGTCTACTCGCGCCCGAGCATGAAGGGGCGGGCGATCTTCGGGGCGTTGGAGCCTTGGGGCGAAATCTGGCGGGTCGGTGCAAACTCCGCCACGAAGGTGACCTTCAGCACCTCGGTAAAGCTCGGCGGCAAAGACGTGCCGGCCGGCAC
>JBDSSU010000380.1:0-3089 GCA_039928635.1 Opitutaceae bacterium
CCCCGGACCCTTTCGCAACCAAGCCGAAGCAAGCTTCGAGGTATCAGACCCAAAGCGAATGAAAGGTTTCCCACTCGCGACAAAACGCCGGCAGCGTCTGGTGATCCGGGAGCGAAAAGCTGAATCGTCGCGCAAGCTTTGCAGGTGACGCTTCAATTATTTGGCGGGCGTAATGGCTTTGAGCATCGTCTCGAGTGCAGGGCCCGCCGGCTGCACGTGACTGTCGAGCGAACGGCGGGCGACCTCCACCGCCGTGAGCGGAGCGAGCCCTTTGGCAAAACCCGAGACCGCGGACATGATACAGCGAAGAAACTGTTCCTCTTCGGCCGAAATACTTTTCAGTCGCGCACAAAGCGGACTCACAAAACCGTAGGCGATAAAAATTCCGAGCAGGGTTCCGGTCAGGGCGGCGGCAACTTTTTCGCCGACGGCTTCCGGACCTTCCGCGATGGCGGACATCGTGTTGATGATGCCCAAGACCGCGGCGACGATCCCGATGGCGGGGAGCGAGTCGGCGATGAGCTGGAGCACGTGCACCGGGTGTTCGGCCTCGAGGGATTTCGCGTCGAGTTCGGCCTCCATCAAGTCCGCGATCTGGTCCGGCTTGATCTTGCCATCGATGATCGGAGTGAGGCCATTGACGATGAACGCGAGCCGCACCGGATGGTTAAGGATGGCGGGATAGCGTTGGAAGATCGCACTTTTCTTCGGATCCATCACGTGCTCTTCGAGCGCGATGAGTCCGTTGCGACGACCCACCATGAAAATCTCGTAGAGAAGTTTAAACAGGTCAGTGAACTCCTTCTTGCTGATGGTTTTTCCCTTCAACGCCTCCAGGCTCTTGTGCAGAACCTCTTTGAGGATGTGCCCCGGGGTCGCGATGACGATCATTCCCGCCGAGATGCCGAGAATCACGATGAACTCGGAAGCGTGAAGGAGGAGTATCGGTTTCCCGCCCGCGTACATGAAACCACCCAGGGTGGACGCGAGGACGATGATGGCACCGACAATAATGAGCATAGGGCAACGGGCGAAACTACCGCGGACGCCTTAGCGCTCGCGCACCCGTTGGATGAAGGCGCGCAGACCAAGAATGGCCTGGGCGTGAATCTGGCAAATGCGCGACTCGGTCAGATCGAACACGGCGGCAATTTCGGCCAGACGGAGATTTTCAAAGTAGTACATGGCGAGAACCTTTCTCGGTATATCGGGTAACTCGGCGATGCGTTGAGTGAGAATTTGCACGAGTTCAGCCTTTTCCAAATTATCACGGCCCGTCACATCGGTTTCGTCCGCCAGTAATTCGTGCAGTGAAGCGCCCGGGCCTTCGTTGCCATCGATCGTTTGATCAATCGCGATGAAGGTGACGGGTTTCGCCTCCTCCACCCACTTGGCGTATTCCTTCGCGCTCAAACCGAGCGCCGCGGAAACTTCCTCATCCGTCGCGGCGCGGCTGACCTTCTGCTCGACCTCGTTGATCGCGTTTTTGAGTTTGCGAGAACGCGCGCGCGCTCGGCGCGGGCACCAGTCCATCCGGCGGAGTTCATCGAGAATCGCCCCGCGGATCCGCATGGCGGCATAACTCGCGAACGTGTTGCCGCGCTCCGGACTGTATTTCTTCACCGCGGCAATGAGACCGGTGATGCCAACGCTGTAGAGATCGTCGGCGTCGACGTGCGCGGGCAGGTTCAGTTTGATGCGGTCGACGACATTGCGGACGATCGGGAGATAACGTTCGAGCAATTCATTCTCGTCGATCGTGCTGGGCGTCACGCCTTGATAGGCGCGCCAAACAGTGACTGGACTGGCTTCCGTGATCGGAAACGCGGGAGGCGTAGCAGTGGCGGTATTCATGAGAAGGATGGGAGGGAGTGGTTACTTTATTTTTGCAGGGGCGGCGGGGGCGGCGTGACGGTTGAGGAGAGTTTCCCGGAGACCGCTCACCAGCACGGTCCAGAACCAGCGGAAGAGCAGCGCGCCGATCAGGCAGCCGATGGCTCCATCGAAAAACAGCCGGTCAGCCGAGCGACCGGCGAAAAATGCGGTGCCGGCACCGGTGAGGAATCCGGCCAGGCCGCCGAGGAGAAAGACAAATTTCATAGGGAGAAAAAATTCAGTTATCCGGCAGCGTCCGGCGTACGATGGCTCCGGCGACGTCATCCTCGCAGTCACCCGTGAGTGACGGCCCGGTCGCGAGAAACAGGGGCTCCAGCGCTTCGTCGAAGAGGTAGTCCCAGAGTTTCCCCCACTGCGGCACCTCATCGAGGTGCGTGAAAACCAGATGCGTCCCGCCGAGATCCCGCCCCGCGGTGTAGGCATCGCGCAACGAGGCACGGTCGTAAGCGGCGTTGAGCACGAGTACGCGCTCGGTGATCCGCTCGCGGTCGAGCCACTCCGCGATGGGGGCGTTATCCGAGGGACGGCGCGCCGACAGCCCCGGCAGATCGAAATAGACAAAACCGCCCGGGGTGGCCGCGGACGTTTCACAAGGAAAATGAGCCAGTGGAACGCCGAGCGCTTCGCTGAAAACCGGGAGCGGTCCCAGAGCATTGGGGCGATCGAACTCCACGGTCACCACATGTCCCATCCGCGCGCGCCGGAAAACTTCCACGGCGAGCCATTTGCACAGAGCGGTGGTGCGCCCCACCCCCGGTGCGCCAATAAAGGCGGCACGGGACAGCGGGGCGCGAGGGGCGCGCGCGTCGGCTCGCTGCCGCAACAAACGCGATGTCTCGGCCAGCGCGCGATGCAACGGGAGGAGGTTAAGTTCTTTCCAGTTGGCACTCGCCTGCAGACGGGTCAGCGCCATCTCGGTGATTCCGGAGCGGCGGAGCAATCCACTCAGGCCGGTTTCAACCACGGGAGCGCTGGTCGCACGGGGATGCCGTTTCGGGGCGGAGTTCTCCGTGGGCGGCAGCGCCGGTTCCTTCGAAACCTGCACGAGACCCGCGACCGGAACCGGCACGTCGATCTGCGCGATCACCTCGAGTTGGGGAGCACTGAAAAACTTTCGCAGCCCCGTCGCTTCGATCGAGCGCACGGAGAGCACCCGGGCGTTCGCGCCGAGTTTTTCCCGGATCAGCGTCACG
>JBDSSU010000381.1:0-5683 GCA_039928635.1 Opitutaceae bacterium
TGCTGAGCTCGTACGGCGAGCGCCGGACCGCGGAATCGGGCACGAACACCGTCACGCGCTGCGGGATCGAGAAGCGCGGATCCTGCCCGTAGTTGATGGCGGTAATGTTCTTAGACAGCCACTGCAGACCGTCCTCATTGGTCTCCGAGAGGATCAGCTGAGTCTCGGTGCGCTCGCCGAGCCGCATGCGGTTGACGATCTCGTCGACGACATCGTCCTGTACGCCGTCGGCCGCCTTAATCATCCCGCTGATCGGGTCGATCTGGTTCCGGATATCCTCCGGATTCTTCTGCTTCTTAAGGTCCGCCATGTTGCGGATCGCTCGGTCGAGTTCGGTGGAAATCCCGCCCTTATTCTCGGCCGCCGCGCGCACCATCTCGCTGACGAGCAGGCGGGTTTCATCCTCGGTTTTCGGCTCGACTGCGATGCCGTAGGCAGGTGCGATCCGGATCACGACCTCGCTTGTGGTTGTGCGCCCGCCGGTCGCCGGGAAAACCGGCTGCGGGATGCCGTTCTTGCCGGGAATCATCAGATTGGTGAGATTGGAGAGCGCGGTAGTCTTTCCGATTCCGACGGTTCCGATCCAGGCCATCGCATGGTCGGTCTGGCCGAGGAAAGCGGTGGAAACTTTGATGTTCGTACGGATCAGCGACAGAGGCACGGCGAGGAGTGCGTCATAATCCGCGCTGCGCTCGAACAGCTCAAGGCGCTGTAGCGCCTGCTCGCCCGCCCACAGGGCTTCGCGATCAGGATGAAGGACGGTAGGGCGCTCAGACAATCGCCATCCGCGTCCATAGAATTCGAGTATATCGCGGCTGGCCGGGGTGGCCACCGCTTCAAGATAGCGGCGGGCCATCGTTTCGTCGGTCATCTCGCTACGCTCGAGTCGCGATATGACGCTGCCGCTCACCGACAGCCGCTCGGCCATAGCGGTCTGCTTCAACCCGGCATCCTCGCGTGCGCGCTTCAAAACCAAAGTGGGAATCGACATTGCCATCTCCTTGTCTTGGAGGGGCTATGCCACCCCACAAGATTGCATGCAAGATAGTTCGCAAACTTGCAGCACGGCTTTCTGAAAGCCATTCAGTGATCTTTTCGCTTCAGAATCAGCAATGAAACCTCGTCGACGACCGGTGTGATCTTTTCGGCCCAAAGCAGCCGAACCGAAATCGGGTGATCGGCCTGCAGGTGTCGTTCGCGGAGCGGGTTAGGCTGGGTCGGAAGCGCTTGCTTAACCAAGAATCGCGCGATGACCGCAATACTCACATCCCGAATTGAACTAACGTAGGTTGTGTATCCGGCACGTGTAACCGATTTATAGGCCCAAATTTTTGAGTGTGGCAGTGAAAGCTTGTCAGCGGACGCCTTCCTTCAGCTGTCTTTTTCGGGAGGCCGGTCGCCGAGCCAGGATTTGCTCGCCCGGCTAGGCCCCCAAGGAGTCAAAGCCTCTCTTGAATTCTCGGCCTTCGGGTGCGACCTGTCCCTAGCGGGAGGGCGACGTGCGAAGGTTAGCGAAGCAAGATCGAGATGACGTGTACGCGAGTCGTCGGGACTACCAAGAAATCCATGTGGCCAGGAGCATTCGCCTTTTGGGCGGTAGGGGTGGATTAGACGAGATTGGTTGGACCGTCGATCCTGTGCCGGGCGGTACGAAATCGCTGTTCGCAGCTGGCGGATTTATTAGTGTTCCGGGTGATGCTGAGGTGCTGCTGAGGGTGGTTGCCGGCGAGGTCGCAGTGGAGCGGCCCTACCAGATCGGCGATGCGTGGGCGCGCCTCGGAGTCGCTCTAGATGCTATGGGTCCAGCGCCAGTTAGGGTCAGCCTGCTGTTTTCGAGGTCTGAGGATTACGTGGACGTTTGGGGTCTGGCTGCGGGGACGACTGAGTTCCCCGTGTCTAATGGGGCTGAGCGTCCAGCGATTGCCGATCTGAATGAAGTGCATCTCCTCCCGGAGACCTTGTACCTCGATCATAATAGTGACCTGCCTCCAACCCTCGTAGGATTTAACGAAGTCGCGGAGGGGGCGGAAATCGCCTTGAAGAAGTGCTCGTATTGTGGGCGATTGCTTCCTGTTGGCCCCGGCGCTCCGGGAGGGCTTAGTTTTCACAAACACAATGCGAAAGTGAGTGGACACCAAAACGAGTGTCGCTCGTGCAAGAAGTGGAGGATAAATAACGCGTTCAATCCGCTCAGGACTCCTGATCAACTCAACGAAAGCTCGGTTATTACCCGGGAGCGTCGTCTGCTTCTCAGAGAGAACGAAATACTTCAGAGTATTAAAGAGAGAGAGGGTAGGGGACTGAAAAGTATTGTTTGGGATCGTTTTGATCGTCAATGTTTTTACTGCGACAAGCCGTTGGAACTCAAAGAGGTGGAGCTGGATCACACGCGTCCACTCGCGTACCTCTGGGCAATCGATGAGTACGCGACGTGCCTTTGTAGTGAGCATAACAATCACAAAAAGGATCGCTTCCCGGTCGATTTCTACACCCAGGCTCAGCTCGTTCGATTGTCGCAAATCACAGGGCTTCCCCTAGACCAGCTCCAATTGCGCAGTGTCTGCGAACCCCAATTGGATCGCATTAGGAGCGACATCGCGGGGTTCGCAGAAAAGGCTGACCCGCGCGCATTCAACGCGATCGCGCGAAAAGTAATCGAATTTCGGCCCGATGTTGATCTCTGGGGCGAGTTGAAGGGCGCGGACGCGACTGTCTATGAACGAGTTTGGCAAGATGCTCAGGTGCGACCGGAACAGGTCGGGGGTGCTGTCGAGGATATCGATAATCTGTTAGATTCGCTCGAAGAGTAGGAGGATATGGGAAGTCGTCGTTCCCTTATCTTTTATCCCGTGGTTCTCGATATGATCCACAGCCTCAGTCACCGTGCCGCAGTGTTTGAGGTATGGTGTAGCAAGACTGACGAGCCGACTAGCCATATCGTACCCCTTTGATCCGCCGACATGCAGGATAACGGGCGACCCGGGTTTGGTGACCTCCGAGCACATCTCGAAAAAGTCTTTGTAAACCTCGAATGTCCGACCTTGCTGACGTTCGAGAAACGCACGGCTCTTTTGGTGGAAATCATTCGCATCCCACCCGCAAAACCACATCCGGAGCCAGTTTGGTCGATCGAACCTCATCCCAGGGAAAGGAGGCGAGCAGACGATTGCGTCGACAGGCGAGGGCAACAGCTTCGAGAGGTTGCGGAAATCGGAATGCCAGGATTGTCCAGCGACGAAATCCTGTGGCCATTCCAAGGCCATCAATCGATGGAGCCGCGTTTCCAGCCTCTCAACGAGGCAACGAAATTCGTACGCCCCTGTGGGACTGAAAGGGGTTATGGGATGTGAGGTTCGAGATAAAGCATACGGACGGTTGCCATGAAGGATGTGCAGCAACGCTGCTTTTATGAAGTTTCTAGGACCCGATAGTTCACTACCAGATAATAACCGCTTGGCCTGCAAGACCTGTTTCAGCGTGTTGGAGTGATAATATTCCTCGACGCTCGCATTGAGGCCAAATTTTGCACTTTCGAAATCCGTATCGGAAAGTTCAACCGCTTCCAGTTCGCGTCGAAACGCCGCGAAATCCGCATTCAGGTCACTCGCATTCGGTGGTGCAACCTTAGCTCGGGCGACTGTGGAGGCAAACGGGCTGAGGTCGCTGGTGAACGGTGTGCGTCCTAAAAGACCCGCTTCTAATGCGACGGTTCCGACGCCACCTAAGGGATCGAGAACATAATCGCCTTCGCAGGTGAAATGCCGTACCATCCAGTGCGCAAGGGCGGGCTTAAGCTTGCCTTGGTATGAGCAGAGTGAATGAAACCGGTGCCCCCAGGCGCGGCTCGCGAACGGGGCCTCCGTATGGGGAAGGCTCTGTTCGAACTCCTGACCTTTTTGTTGAAGCGATGAAAGATTGTCAGTTGGCATTGGAAAAGGTCAACTCAACCTGCTTCAGAGGGGTCTTGTCGCGTGAATGCCGCCGAGCGAGAAGCCGCGTCTCGATCAACCGCAAACCGGCCTGCTGAGCTACTTCGACAAGTAGATCGTCCGTTGGAACGTGTACGCCGTAGAATTTGGAGTCGCCAATATCGAGAATTAACGATGCGCCGGGCTGAAGGTAAGAAGCGCAGTTGCGTAAAAGTGAAAACATGTCCGAGAAATATCCCCGTACCAACGCCGGAATTCGGAGGTCGGTACTTACTCGATCGAGGCGCGAGGCCACGATCTCAACTCCCGAGAAGTTGTATTGGGGCGGGCGCCCTTTCACCACATTGTTGATGCCACAAACCATACACACCTTATTCAATGCGGCGAGCTCGCGTTCGGCCCCTATGAAGCCGGTGAGCCAAAGTTCCAGCTTGGTGTTTCGGATGTAGTTCGTTCCATTGAGATAGGGGGGCGAGGTCAGGATTAGACTGACTTTTCCTACCAACTCGGGACATAAAACCCGAGCGTCTGCAGTCGCGAAGCGAGCTGGAGCAAATGTCGTGGACTCCGCGAAAATGTCCCGCGACATATCCGCGAGCTTCTTCGAGACAGCAGCTCGGACGTTAACAACCCGAGTCAGATATTCATCCGGTCTGCGCCTACGTAGGTCGGCCCTTCTCGTCATATTGGAGCAGGCTACGGTCACTGAAGCCAACGCGAGCATAAAAAGGTCGCGGAATGCTTGGTTCCCGCCCCCGAAGAAATGCGCGCCCTCCCGGACGGCAAGCAATTCGCGTAGGTCGTTTTCAGCGAAGAAATCTCGGTCGTTAAATGCTGCTCGGTAAGGGCCGAGGTCTTGGCGCTTGGCAGCGGCATCGAACTCAGCAGTCGACATCCATCTGGCGAAGCGGTCCAGCGCTTTCTTGAATGGAGCCCAGTTGCTTCGGGCAACATGTCGGGCGGTGATCTTTGTCTCCGCGACAAATCTCATGAAGGGGTTGGCCTCAGAGAATGCGCTCTCGTAACCCAGCGAGGAGGCAATCAGATTGACCGTCCCGCTCCCGCCGAAGGGATCAAAGACTATCCCGTGGCCAGCGTGCGAGCGGACAAGACCCTCGATATACTGGGCCGAAAAGCCTTCGACATACGGAAACCAGCCGTGGACCGGAAGTGCTTTGCTGTCCCGGAACGTCAGGCCTAATGCGTCCTTCTCATCCGGTAGATCAAAAAGCGAGGCCTGCGCCAAAGTGCCTGCAAACGTTCCAGCCATTGCTTCCCCTAACACCCAATGTGGGCGCGTACCTTCAGTCCGTACCCTAGCCAGGTATGGCATTAAACGGAAACGCCTCAACTAGGCAGCGCGTCTCATTTACACAAGGAATCTCGTCCGCCCTAGTTTGCTAAGTCATTGTTTCGTATTACGTTTTAGCATGCATCCAGAGAATGCACAATCTATCCACGACTTTCCACAAAGCTGTGCCTAGCCTGAGCATTGCCGTAGATGAGCGAGGCCGTGGCTTTCGTAAGGGTCTAATTCTGTCGCGGATACACGGCGGATACACAGACCCCAGAGGAGGTCCCGCTCCGCGATCCTCCGAGGTCTAGAATGGCGGTTTCCCGCGGTTTGAATGGTCGGGGAGAGAGGATTCGAACCTCCGACCCTCTGCTCCCAAAGCAGATGCGCTACCAGGCTGCGCTACTCCCCGACAATTTGGCACCCGTCATGCGAAGGGTGGTGGGCCCGGCAGGACTCG
>JBDSSU010000382.1:0-6616 GCA_039928635.1 Opitutaceae bacterium
GAACAAAAGCATTACGAACAATACACTCGTGGGTGGGGAGGATTTTGAGTTTACGACGGCAGAAGAAAAGGTGGCCTTGCGGGTGAGCGGCGAGGCGTTGACGCCCTACGGCGGGTTGGTGCCCTGGGCGGCGTTTTTTGCGGAATGCCCCGGCAAGCCGAGTGGGTCGCGCAGGCGCAACAGACACGGCGAGGACGCGAGGTAGATGCGGCCATCGGCCGCGACGGGCGACGCGTAATAGTTGCCGGGCGCGCCGAGCGGCTGCTGGACGTAAACCGGCTCGCCGGTTTTCGCGTCGAGTGACGACATCACGCCGCCATCCTTCACGAAATAAATGCGGCCTTCGTAGAACAGCGGCGAGGGCACGTACGGGAGCGCGCGGCGGAATTTCCACGCGACGTGCGTCTCCGTGATGTCACCGGTGCCACCCGGCTTCACCGTCAGCAGCACGTTGTCGGCCCGGATATCCGAGGCCTTCAGCAGATCGAAATCCCCGGAGGTCAGCCGGCCGTCGCGGTTCTTGTCGAGGCCGCGCAACGAATCGCGCTTTTCCAGCGGCGTCTCGGAGAAATCCACGATGTCGTCGCCGTTCTTGTTGTAGGCCTTCAAAAAATTACCCCAGCTCGCGAAGAGAGCGTCGGCCTGGCCGCTCGACCAGCCGCCGAAATACAGCACGCCATCCCCGACCACCGCGGTCGTGCAGACAAAACGCGTCACCCCTTCGACCACCCAGCGCTCGGTGCCGGTGGCGAGATCGTAGCCGCGGAGCCGCGCCGATCCGGCGAGCACGACTTCCTCCACGCCGTGGTTCCGCCACAGCGTCGGCGTGCCGAAACTCCCCGCGACGTCGGCCCGCGAGGCCTCCCAGAGTTTCGCGCCCGTCTTGAGATCGACCGCGAGCAGCGAGGAATACTGGTTCTTCTTGGACCGCAGAGAAAAGAGCACTTCGCCCAGCGCGGGCATCAAGGCACGTTTCGCCCGGCGGTAGTGTGAGGGAACCCGAAGCGCCTTTGCATTTCAAAACGAGGGCCGTCAGTGCGCCTCCTCCAACACCATGAAAAAATCGATGCGCGCGCTGTGCCTGGGATTCGTTTTCGCCGGTTCGCTGGCCGGCCAATCGAATGCGGCAGACTGGCCGGCGTGGCGCGGCCCGACGGGTGACGGACAAGCGGCAGGAAACCAAAACCTGTCGCTGAAATGGAGCGAAACAGAAAACGTCGTCTGGCGCGCCGCCATCCGCGGCCGCGGGCACAGCTCGCCCACCGTCGCCGGCGACCGCGTGTTTCTCACCACGGCCGATCCCGCGACCGAGGAGCAGCTCGTCCTCTGCCTCGACCGCGCGACGGGGAAACCGCTGTGGGAAACCACCATGCATCGGGGAAAACTCAACTCCGAGGGCCACGCCAACACCTCCCAAGCCTCCTCCACCCCCGCGTGGGATGGCGAGCGGCTCTACGTTAATTTCCTCAACGATGGCGCGGTGCACACCACCGCGCTCGATCCCGCCGGCAAAATTCTCTGGCAGCGGCGCGTCGGGGATTTCGTGGTGCTGATGGGCTTCGGCTCTTCGCCCTTAGTACACGAGTCGGTGGTGCTGGTGAGCGGAGATCACAAGGAAGGCGGCTGGCTGGCCGGCCTCGACAAGCGGACCGGTGCGATCGTCTGGAAAAACGCGCGCCCGAAAGTGCCCAACTACGCCTCCCCGGCGGTGATCCACGCGGCTGGAAAAACCCAGATGATCGTCGCCGGCTGCAAGCTCATCTCCAGTTTCGAACCCGCCACGGGAAAAAAGCTCTGGGAGATCGAAGGCTCGACCGACGAGACGGTCGTCACCCCGGTAACCGACGGCCAGCGGGTGTTCGTCGGCGGCGGTTATCCGCGCAACCACATCGTCGCGATCGAAGCCGATGGCTCCGGGAAGATCGCGTGGCAACACAACCTCCGGCTCTACGTTCCGTCCCTCCTCGTGCGCGAAGGCCATGTCTACGGCGTCACCGACGCCGGCCAGGCCATCTGCTGGCAGGCCGACACGGGCGAACAGCTCTGGCGCGAGAAAGTCGGCCGCGATTTCTTCGCATCGCCCGTGATGGTCGGGTCCTGGATCTACGCGACGAGCCAGGCGGGGGTGACCTCGGTGTTCGAAGCCACCCCGCAACAGTTCAAGCTGCTCGCGCAAAACCAACTGGGCGACGAAGCCCTCGCCTCGCCGGCGATCTGCGGGAATCGGATCTACTTGCGAGCCGCAAAAAAGACCGGCGAAACGCGTCAGGAATATCTGTGGTGCATCGGGCAGTGAGCTGTGTCCGGGCCGCTGGGGGGAGCGCTGTTTCAAGGTGGGCGGGGTGCCCTCACCCCGCTGGAGAGCCGCGGGGTAAGGGCACCCCGCCTACACCCTTCGCCCCTCAGCGCGCCGGCAGGGCAAACGCCACGTAGGTGTCACCAGACGCGGTGCCGAGTTTTCCGCCGCCGCCAGCGGCGATGACCACGTACTGCCGGCCATCCACCGAGTAAGTGCACGGCGTCGCATAACCCCCAAACGGCAACTTGTGTTCCCAAAGCAGCGCTCCGGTCTCGCTGTGAAACGCGCGGATCTTTTCATCCATCGTGCCACCCACAAAAACGAGCCCGCCCGCCGTGACAATTGTACCGCCAAGATTCGGCGTCCCCGTCACCGGCACGCCGCGCGCCGTGAGTGCCGCAAATTCCCCGAGCGGTACCTGCCAACGAATCGTGCCACGGTTCAGATCGATCGCGGTCAACGTTCCCCACGGCGGTTTACCCCCCGGATAACGTTCTCCGTCCAACAATCGCACGTCGCCACGGTCAGCCCAGGGTTCGGCCGGATTCCCCGTCTCCTGCATTTTCACCAGACGCGGAAAATTGTTCGCATTCACGAACAGCAACGCGCTGCGGGGATCGTAGGAAGCGCCCGACCAGTTGCCGCCGCCGATCGTTCCCGGACTCGACATCGAGCCGCCCGCCTCGTGCGGCGAATAGAGCGAGAACGCACGTGAATCGCCGAGTTTGGCGGCGACGACGGCACGCGCAGCCGGTGAGATCGTCGTCAGATCATTCGCGCCGAATCCTTGCTGGGAAAAAGCCGGCGGCGCGACCGGGAACGGCTGAGTCCGTGCCGTCACCTCGCCACGCAACATCGATTGGGGCACGGGCCGCTCTTCAATCGCAAAGAGCGGACGCCCCGTGGTTCGCTCGAAGAGAAACACGAATCCCTGCTTCGTGATTTGCGCCACCGCGTCAACGGGCGCGCCGTCACGCATGACCGTCAGCAGGTTCGGCGGAGCCGGCAGGTCGTAGTCCCAGATATCGTGATGCACGATCTGGTAATGCCAGACGCGCCGGCCCGTCCGGCCATCGAGCGCAATCACACAGTTCGCGAAGAGATTGTCTCCCTTCCGATCGCCGCCGTGGAAATCGAAACCAGGTGAACCGGTGCCAACGAAGACGAGGCCGCGCGCCCCATCGACGGTCGCTCCACCCCACGCGTTTACTCCACCTCGGTTCTTCCACGATTCACCCGCCCAAGTGTCGTGACCAAATTCGCCCGGCTGCGGGATCGTGTGAAAGCGCCACATTTCCCGACCCGTGCGCACATCCAACGCGCGCACATGCCCCGGTCCACCGACGTAACCTTCATTCAACGAAACCCCGAGGATCACCCGATCTTCGAAAATCACCGGCGCCGAAGTGAGCCCGTAAGTCAGCTTGGTCAGATCGCGGTCGGCGATGCCCTCGCGCAAGTCCAACACGCCCTCCCGACCAAACGCGGGATCCAGTTTTCCCGTCGCAGCATCGAGCGAGTAGAGAAAACCATCCGGTGTCGCCGCGAGGATCCGCCGGGCGGCTCCCGGGCCGTCCGCCTTCCAATAAGCGACGCCGCGATTGTAGAGGTGCCGGTCGCGCGTGCGCTGTGGATTGAAACGCCAGAGCTCCCGGCCGCTCGCGGCCTCGAGGGCGATCACCTGCGTGTCGGGCGAGGTCAGATAAACCGTGCCGTCGACGACGATGGGCGTGCACTGAATCGCGGAATTGCGGACAGCCGGATCGAGTCCGCCGGTGTGGAACGTCCACGCGACGGCAAGCTGCGACACGTTCGCCCGATCAATTTGCGTGAGCGGCGAGAAGCGCTGTCCGCCGGGATCGCCACCCACGACGGGCCAGTCGGCGGCAGTGAGGCGAACGCCCGCGCACCACGTTGCTGCAGTGAGTCCCACGAGCCATCGGAAGAATCGGTTGGCGCTCATGTGGAGTAAGCCGAACGCGGTGATGACATCGGAACCGGCTCAGGCGATGAGCGCACTGTCGGGGATGCGGCGGTCGAAAGTGGCGAGGGTCAGGCCGTGTTGGGCGGCAAGCTGGGTGAGGTAGGCATCGGTCGTTCGACCGGCAGACGTGGCCCAAGCGGCGAGCTTAGGCGAAGGAGCTTCGTCGACGAATCCACCACACTCGGCCTTCAGGTCCGCGAGTGCGAGCTGCGCTTGGTCGAGGGTGTAGTCGAATGCTTGCATCGAGACGCGGAGGAAACCGAGTTCGGTGTGAGCGGAGGTATAGAGGTTGCGGAGGCCAACCCGGGAGGCCCAGACGTGAAACGGTAGATGATGCGGGCTGCGGGCGTGCCGCCAGCCAATGAGGGCGTTCACGTCGAGCAGGTATTTCACGGGTAGTCGGCGAGAGCGGCGTCAATCTGTGCCTGCGTGACCATCGGGCCGGGGTTCGCGTCGTAGGTGAGGCCGGAGATGGGGTGCTTTTTTAGCACCACGCGGCGCTTCGCGGGAGCGGCGGGGAGCGCCTGGTTGCGAAGGTAGCCGGAGAGGGTGGTCTTCGCGGCGCGGGCGGAGGCGCGCAACGCGCGGGCTTCTGCGGGTGTAACTTTGAAGGTGATCGTGGGCATGCCGTATTACTGTAACACGCCGGTTGTGGGTCAAGTGCGGGACCGGGTTAGTCCGGTGCTCGACCGCAGCCACCTCGGTGGATTCTTGGCTCACTTTTTCCCGAACGCCCACAGATGCGTGGCCGTGCGGAGATAAAGTTTGTCGCCGACCAGGACCGGCGTCGCGAGGATGCGTGCGCCAAAATCCACCTGATGCAAAATCTCCGGGTTGTCGCCGCCGGCTTTCACGACGGTCACTTTGCCCAGCAACGACGCGACATAGATTCTCCCATCCGCGGCCACCGGCGACGCGTAGTAGTTGCCCGGCGTTCCGATCGGTTGCTGCGCATAGAACGCCTCGCCCGTTTTCGCATCCACCGACGTCATCAGCCCGCCGTCCTTCACGAGATAAATCCGTCCGTCATAGAACAGCGGCGACGAGACGTAGGGCAGGCCCCTGCGAAATTTCCAGGTGACGTGGGTCTCGCTGATATCGCCGCGACCGCCGGGTTTCACGGCGAGCATGAGGTTCTCCGTCCGCGCCGCCCGCGCGGTTAGCGCCTCCCAATCTTCCTTCGTGTATTTCCCGTCGCGGTCGACATCGAGACCGCGCATGTAATCGCGTTTCTCGGCCGGGATCTCGTCGTAGGCCACGACACCGTCGGCGTTCTTGTCGTAGTTCTTGAGAAACACTTCCCATCGCGTCACCGGCGAATCCATCGCGCCGTTGGACCACGCCGCGAAATACAACACGCCGTCCGCGACCACCGGCGTCGTGCAGATGTAGCTCGTGATGCCCTCGATCACCCAACGTTCCACGCCCGTCGCGAGATCGTAGCCCTTGAGCCGCCCCGGACCCGCGAGGACGATCTCGTCCACGCCCGCGTTGTTCCAGTGGGCGGGGGTGCCGAAGCTGCCCGACGAATCAAGGCGCGGCGTTTCCCAGAGTTTCTTTCCCGTCGCGAGATCGAGCGCGAGCAGCGAGGAGAACTCGTGCTGGTCGCGGCTCAACAGCACGCGGCCGCCGACGATGATCGGCGAAGTGCCGGTGCCATAGAGCCCCGCGCTCACCAGGAGCGACAGTGGGTGACGCCAGACTTCGTTGCCATCGAAGTCGTGGCACACGAGCCCGAACGATCCGAAATAACTCACGACGAATTTGCCGTCGGTCACGGGCGTCGAAGCGGCCGGGCTGCCGTCGGTGCGGTGAAATTCCTCAAGGCTGGCGGGCTTGATCGCGCGCGCCCATCGCAGGCGACCGTCGGCGCGGTCGAGACAGCGCGTCTCGAGCTGACCGTCGTGAAAGGTGGTCAGAAAAATCCGTTCGCCCCACACACTCGGCGACGACGGCGACCAGGGAACTTCACTCTTCCACAACACGGCCTCGGTCGGACCGAAACTGATCGGCGGATGCGCGTCGGGGGCACCGACTCCGCTGCCGTTGACTCCGCGAAACTGCGGCCAGCGCTCGGAAACCGTTTCCGCAGCGTGCGAGGTCACCCCCACCCCGGAGACCAACGCGGCACCGAGCAACAGCAGCCCGACGGAAATCGAAACGGAGTTAGAGTGCATCTTCAAAGTAGCTGGGGTTTAAAGGCTGTCATTCTGAGACCGGGACCAACGCGAGGCGTGGGGTGGGATACGCCCTGAACTTATTCCGCCGGAGCGAGGAGTGAGCTGTAGGGCGGGGTCTCCCGACCCCGCCGTGGTTTCGCACGCCACCGGCGG
>JBDSSU010000383.1:0-27358 GCA_039928635.1 Opitutaceae bacterium
ATCCCGGCGAAAAAAGCGGACATCTTACGAGGTCACCCACACCGTAAGCCCGCACTTAAAATCCTTTGCCTGAAAAGGCGTGCGGGTTCGAGTCCCGCCCCGGGCACCAATTCACCCGTCGCGACGCATTGCCCTCAACGCCCCCGCAGGGGCACGAGCTGGCCTCTCCACCCGAACGGCGAGGACAACAAAGACGGCGACGATCATAACAACTCCTGGAATTGCGGGCATGAAGGCCCCCATGCTCCCAGGGAAGTCCAGGCCCTCCGCCGCCGGATGCAGCGCAATTTCCTCGCCACGCTTTTCCTGTCGCAAGGCGTGCCGATGCGCGTGGTGGCGACGAATACGGCGGCTCCCAGCGAGGCAACAACAACGCCTACTGCCAGGACAATGCGGTCAGCTGGCTGCAGTGGAATCGCGCCGAGCATGCCCACCAGCTCACTGCCTTCACGCGCAAACTCATTCACTTCCGGCACGCCCATCCGATTTTCCACCAGCCGAAATTCTTTCAGGAACGCGCCCTCCGCGGATCCGAGATCAAGGACATCACCTGGATCGGCGCTAACGGCATGGAAATGACCGAGGAAGCCTGGCGCGCCGAGCACGAGAAACTGATCGGCGTCATGCTCTGCGGCGATTCACTGGACGTTTTCGACTATTTCAGCCGGCGGATTGTCGATGATACCTTTCTCCTTTATTTCAACGCACACCACGAGGAGGTCGTCGTGACCTTGACCGGAGCGGACGAGATCTGCTGGCAGCTCGTGCTCGACACCACGACCGAGGAAGGATTCGCCGAAAACGGCGCTTCGTATAATGGAGGACAAGAGCTCGCCGTGGGCGCGCGTTCGCTGGTTCTCTTACAACAGCGCACGGGCTCCGATGTGGAAGCGCGGGCCACTCTTCATCACCGCGAAAGCAAAGCAAAGGGAACACCGGCCCCCGGATGCACTCTCTCCCTCTCCTCATAATGAAGCTAAGCAGCCACACCTCGTTGGGCCTCGGTGCCAACTGCACCTCCCATGGCGTCACCTACCGCGTCTGGGCGCCAGATCGGCGTTCCGTCCGCGTCTTCCAAGGGTCCGATGGGCTCGTCAGCCAGTCGATCTCGCTCACGCAGGAGATTAACGGGTACTTCGTCGGACACGATCCCGAGGCAAAAGCCGGGGACCTTTACCGTTTCTACCTCGACGAATCCACCATGGCGCCAGATCCGGCTTCGCGCTATCAGCCGTTTGGAATCTTCGGACCGTCGATGATCGTCGACCCGGAGCAATACCGCTGGAACGACCGCGCCTGGCGCCGGCCCCCGATGCGCGGTCGCGTCATTTACGAACTGCATGTCGGCACGTTTTCCAAAGCCGGGACTTTTCGTGCGGCGATCGAACATCTCGACCACCTCGTGGAGCTGGGCGTGAACACCATCGAGCTCATGCCCGTCCATGATTTCCCAGGACGATGGAACTGGGGTTACGACGGCACGATGCTCTACGCCCCCGCGAGATGTTACGGCCGCCCCGACGATCTTCGGGCGCTCGTTGACGCCGCCCACACCCGGGGTCTGGCCGTGGTGCTCGACGTGGTTTACAACCACCTTGGCGCCACCGGCAATCACCTGCCGCTTTACTCACCCGCTTATTTTCATCCGGCGCGGGAGACCAACTGGGGGACTTCGCTGAACTTCGATGGCGATCGCTCCGCGCCCGTCCGCGATTTTTTTGTGCAGAACGCCCTGTACTGGCTCGATGAATTCCGCTTCGACGGCCTGCGGCTGGATGCCACCCATGCGATCCATGATGAATCGCCCCTGCATCTCCTCGCGGAAATCCGGCAGGGCGCTCACGAGCGGGGGGCGTTTCTCATCGCGGAGGACGAACGCAACGACGCCGCCGTGATTTCCAATGGCGGCGACGACGGCTTGGGCCTCGACGCCGTCTGGGCGGATGACTTCCATCACACCGTCCGCGTTGCGCTCACTCGCGAACGCGAAGGTTACCTCGAGAGCTTCAAAGGGGATCTCGACGAATGGACCGAAACGCTTCGCCACGGCTGGCTCTATCAAGGCCAGCTTGCTCCCCACTTGGGCGAGCCTCGGGGAACCCCCTGCGCGGAGCTGCCCACCGAGCGCTTCGTCCATTGCATTTCGAACCACGACCAAGTCGGCAACCGCGCCTTGGGCGACCGCCTGAACCATTTGGTGAGCCCCGAGCTCTATCGCGCGATTTCCATGGTGATCTGTCTCACGCCCTACACCCCGATGCTCTTCATGGGGCAGGAGTGGTCGGCTTCATCCCCCTTTCTCTATTTCACGGATCACCCCGGCGAACTCGGCACCAAGATGGCGTATTATCGGCGGGAAGAATTTAAAAAGGTCCGCATTAATCGGAGCGACGAGATCCTCGCGCGAATGCCTGACCCTCAGGCGAAGACTACTTTTGCCTCCTCGGTTCTGCGATGGGACGAATGCGACCGATCACCCCACTCGCAATGTCTCGCGCTCTATCGCGAGTGCCTCCATCTCCGCGCCCGCGTTCCCACCTTTCAAAATCCGCCGCGAGATACTTGGCGCGTCACCAAAATAGATCCCGAACTCCTGGCAATTCGCTGGAGCGAAAACTCGGGGGATTGGCTGCTTCTCGTCAGTCTGGCGGGCGCACGGGAAATCAAGTTCTCAGCCGATCCGTTTACGGCTGCCGGGTCAGGACGTCGTTGGGAAGCCGTCGTCCTCAGCAACGATTTTAAATTTGGTGGCAAGGCGGGCCCCGGCCAGCTCTCGATCGATCGCGAGGTTCTGACCCTCGATCGGCCGGCCGCCGGCTTATTGCGCGAAACCTAAAGCAAGTCCCCGCTTTTCGAGGACGATCACCCGCGCTGAACATCACCTCGCCCGCTGCGTCCACTCGCGCGCGCGTCATGGACGAAGAACATTCCGTGGGTTCGCGCCGGATGCGATGCTGACCGTTGCGGTTAATTTTTCTCCATCGAGTCGGTGGCGCCCGGCGCTTGCCCCGCCCGGGAGATTCCGAGTGACACTCGCCAAAAGGCCCCACATCCATAGTCCATCCCCTCTGGAATTCGGCGACTGTCCGAACCCCCACCACTCGCCGACGTTCCGCGCAGAGAACAATACGGCGCAACCCCCTGCGTTCCCCTGGTCTTTTCCCCCTCCCTATGAACCCCAAATCCTGGATGCCGGCCGCTGCTGCGTTGGTCGCATCTTTGCCCGCAACCGCTCGCGCCAGCGAAGCTGATATTCGGATACCAGATCTCTCCTCGGTCAGTTTCTTCGACGGCGCCCTCACCGGCGTCAACGTCCTGATGATCGGTCTGGCGGTGTGCGTTCTCGGGATCATTTACGGGTGGATGCAATACCTTCAGATCAAGCGCCTGCAGGTTCACTCCTCCATGGCGGCGATTTCCCAGATCATCTGGGAAACCTGCAAAACGTATCTTTTCCAGCAGGGAAAGTTTCTGGCCGCGCTGTGGGTGTTGATCGCGGCCTGCATGGTTTATTATTTCGGTTCGCTTTCCGAAATGTCGTCCGGACACGTGATCGCGGTCCTGCTGGCCTCGATCCTCGGAATTCTCGGCAGCTACGGCGTCGCCTGGTTCGGCATTCGCATCAACACCGTCGCCAACAGCCGGGCCGCGTTTTCCGCGCTGAAAGGCAACCCGCTCGCGACCCTGCTCATCCCCTTGAAATCCGGCATGAGCGTCGGCCTCCTGCTGGTGGCGATCGAACTCTTCTTCATGATCTGCATCCTGGCGTTTCTACCCTCAGACCTCGCCGGGCCCTGTTTCATCGGTTTCGCGATTGGCGAATCACTCGGAGCCTCCGCCCTTCGCATCTGCGGCGGCATCTTCACGAAGATCGCCGACATCGGTGCCGACTTGATGAAGATCGTGTTCAACCTGCCGGAGGACGATCCACGGAATCCCGGGGTGATCGCCGACTGCACGGGAGATAATGCCGGCGATTCCGTGGGCCCGACGGCCGATGGATTCGAAACGTATGGAGTCACCGGGGTGGCGCTGATCGCATTTCTGGCGCTCGCCCTCGCAGCAAGCCCTGCGTTGTGCGCCGTTTTGATCGTCTGGCTCTTCGCGATGCGCATCGTGATGATTCTCACGTCGCTGCTCAGTTACTGGGTCAACGACCTCATCAGCCGCGCGGTGTGGGGTAAATCAAAGGACTTTAATCTCGAGCATCCGCTGACGAACCTCGTGTGGATCACCTCGCTGATCTCCATCGGGATCACCTATGCCGCGAGCTATCTGCTGCTCGGGCCCGTCAAAGACGATGCCGGCGCCCCGATGCCCGCGCTGTGGTGGGTATTATCGACGATCATCTCCATTGGCACGATCGCCGGAGCGCTCATTCCCGAGTTCACGAAAATCTTCACGTCGACGGAGAGCCGGCACGTGAAGGAGGTTGTCACCTCCTCCCGGCAGGGCGGCGCATCGCTGAACATCCTTTCCGGTCTCGTCGCCGGAAACTTCTCCGCGTTCTGGACCGGCCTGTGCATTCTCGCGCTGATGTTCGGAGCGTATCACTTTTCCGGCCACCCCGCGGTGCAGGAGATGATGCCCGCCGCTTTCCGTTTTGCGGCGCCAATTTTTGCGTTCGGTCTGGTCGCGTTCGGATTCCTGGGCATGGGCCCCGTGACGATCGCGGTCGACTCGTTTGGACCGGTCACGGACAACGCCCAGTCGGTCTATGAGCTTTCGCAGATCGAGAGCAAAGCGAACATCGCGGGAGAGATTGAACGCGACTTCGGTTTCCGACCCGATTTCGCCGGCGCGAAAGATCAGCTCGAGAAGGGGGACGGTGCCGGCAACACGTTCAAGGCGACCGCGAAACCGGTACTCATCGGCACGGCCGTCGTCGGTGCCACCACGATGGTGTTCGGCATCATCATGATGTTGCAGGCACATTTTCAGGCGGAGAATCCGGCGTTTAGCGTCCTCGAAAAACTTTCCCTGGTTCACCCGGAGGCGCTCATGGGCCTGCTGATGGGCGGTGCGGTGATTTATTGGTTCACGGGAGCCAGCACCCAGGCGGTCGTGACGGGCGCCTACCGCGCGGTCGTCTACATCAAGGAAAACATGAAGCTCGATGCTGCGACGGCCTCGATCGAGGCTTCAAAAGAAGTCGTGAAGATCTGCACGCAGTATGCGCAAAAGGGCATGATCAACATCTTCATCGTCATCTTCTGCTTCTCTCTCTCTCTGGCATTTTTCGACCCGTTCTTCTTCATCGGCTATCTGATCGGCATGGCCTTCTTCGGGCTTTTCCAGGCGATCTTCATGGCCAACGCCGGCGGCGCTTGGGACAACGCCAAGAAAATTGTCGAAGTCGAATTGAAGATGAAGAACACGCCGCTGCACGCCGCGACCGTCGTCGGGGACACGGTAGGCGATCCGTTCAAGGACACCTCTTCGGTTTCGCTGAATCCGGTGATCAAGTTCACCACGCTGTTTGGACTCCTTGCGGTCGAAATTGCCGTGAAAATGCCAGAGGCCCCGAAGCACATTCTTGGAGGCGTCATCTTCGTGATCGGTTTGGTCTTCGTCTACCGCAGCTTCTACGGGATGCGAATTCCGACCAATCCCAGCGACGCCGACGTCGCTCCTCACCAAATGCAGAAGGGCTGAGCGAGGTTCGAATGGCACGGGCATCCTCCCACTATCTCCGAATCGCCCCTGTCTCCCCGGCTCTGCGCTAAGGTAAGTCGAGCGGCCATCTCCAAGTCGCAGCAAAATCTGCGCGTCACGCAGCTCCGCCGCCTTGAGCTCGTTAAGGGACTCACCCGCTTCGTACGAAATGCAAAACGGCTGAGCTTTTTCTTAACGCCGACGACTTTCGGTCAGTCCTCTTGGGAAATGTTCCCGCGCGGACCTCGGAGAATCCCGTCCCGTCCCGGGAACCTCGTTTCATCCACGGCAACTATGTGCACACGGAGCGCACATGCCGTGCGTGACCGAAACCAATCCCTATATGAAAACGAAACTGCTCCGAACCCTCACCCTCAGTCCGGCCTTTCTTCTGCTCGCCATGCCGGCCCGTACCATCGCAGCGGAAGCTTCGGCCCGGGCCAGCGCCGCTGTCGCGGAAGTCCAAGGCGACGCGGCCAAAGCAGGTCTCAAAGAGCTCGACGCCGAAATCGATCGCCTTGATGAGGTCGCTGACAACGCACCCACGGCCGAAGACAAAGCCGCGACGAAAGCCCGCATCGATGTCCTGAAATCACGCCGAAACGACCTGCGAAAGACCTATGTCGCCGCCCGCTTTGACGAGTTAAAATCGGACGTGAAGGCTGAAGGCAATCGCGTCGCCGCCTGGACCAAGCGCACGTTCAATCGTGATCCCGCCAGCAATGCGCAACGCGAGGTCGACAACGCGGTGAGCGATGCCAAACGGGACGCCCGCCGGGCCGGTGACGACGTCTATGCGGCGGCCAACACCACGGCCGCTTCAATGGATCTCGCGACGTACAAACTGCGTCCGACCGACACAAATAAGGATGAAGCCAAAGCCGCGCTCAAAGCTCTCGATTCTCGCATCGGGGAACTCGACGACCGCGCGGACAAAATGCCTCGGGGCAATGATCGCGACGCGGCCAAGCGTCAGGTGAAAGCGTTGGAGGACCGGAAAGACGAACTCCAAGGTCAGTTTAACAAGGCGCGTTTCGACGCCTTGGTGGACGACGTCCAGGCGCAGTGGAATCGCGCGGTCCACTGAGTTAAGTTAAAGTTAACCGTCACGTCCCGCCAGTTTCTCAGCGGAGCCGAAAGGCTCCGTTTTTTTCTGCACTTTTTCAGCACCGTAGCGGCGGGCATTTCGAGCTTCTTCCCTGCCTGATGGTGTGCTAGTTAGCGAAGCCGTTGTGAGCGATATAACCGTCATCCTCGGCGAGATCGAACGGGGAGACGCAAGGGCCGGAGACCGGCTGTTGCCGCTGGTGTATGAAGAACTTCGCCGCCTCGCCGCCGCCAAGATGGCGCGCGAGTCGGTGGCCCAAACGCTTCAACCCACCGCACTCGTGCACGAAGCATGGCTGCGGCTCGGAGGAGAAGAACAACCGTCCTGGGCAAATCGATCCCACTTCTTCGCCGCTGCCGCCGAAGCCATGCGGCGGATACTGATTGATCGGGCGCGCCATCGCCACGCGCAACGACACGGGGGTGGCCAGGAACGGCTGAACATCGATGACCTCGAGCTCGCTGTCACCGCGGACGACGACGTCCTCCTTGCCATCAACGAAGCTTTGGAAAAGTTCGCCGCGCACCACGCTGCCAAGGCAGAACTCGTCAAGTTGCGCTACTTCGTCGGTCTGACCACGGAGGAAGCGGCGCGAGCACTGGACATCGCCGAGCCCACCGCCAAGCGCTGGTGGGCCTACTCCCGCGCCTGGCTCTACCAGGAAATTAAAAAAGGATGATCCTTTTCACGCTTGGATTCCGCATTGGGAGCTAGGCCTTCTCCATGAGTTCATCATCGAATCGCGAAGAGGAAATCTTCGCCGCTGCGCTCGCTCTTCCCGTGGAGGAGCGCGCCGCGTACCTCGCGCAAACTTGCGGCGGCGATTTGGATTTGTGCAAACGGATCGAGGCACTGCTCCGCGCTCATCAAGCGTCACCGCATTTCATGGAATCTCCGCCGCCTGACGTGCTGCGGGAGACGTCCTCCCAGCCCCTCCCGCCCAAGGAGGAAACTCCGGGGGACCGGATCGGACGTTACAAGCTGTTGCAGAAAATCGGAGAGGGCGGCTGTGGCGTGGTGTACATGGCCGAGCAGGAGGATGTCGTCCGCCGCCGGGTTGCTCTCAAAGTAATCAAACTCGGAATGGACACGAAGGCCGTGATCGCTCGCTTCGAAGCCGAGCGCCAGGCCCTGTCGCGCATGGAGCACCCAAACATCGCGAGCGTGCTCGATGCCGGCATGACGGCTAGCGGTCGGCCGTTTTTCGTCATGGAGCTGGTACGCGGGATAAAAATCACCGACTACTGCGACCAAAATAATCTGACCACTCCCGAGCGCCTCGATTTGTTCATCAAGGTCTGCCACGCGATCCAGCACGCGCATCAGAAAGGGATCATCCATCGCGACATCAAGCCGTCGAACATCCTCGTCACCCTGCACGATCACGTGCCGGTGCCGAAAGTGATCGATTTCGGCATCGCTAAAGCCACCCAGGGCCGCCTCACGGACCAGACGCTTTTCACCGCGTTCGAACAGTTCATCGGCACGCCGGCGTACGTTAGTCCGGAACAGGCCGAGATGACGGGCCTCGATGTCGATACGCGCAGCGACATCTACAGCCTGGGCGTTTTGCTCTACGAACTGCTGACCGGCCGCACGCCTTTCGACACGAAGAAACTCGTCGCCTCCGGCCTGGACGAGATGCGCCGCCAGATCCGCGAACAGGAGCCGCCGCGACCTTCCGCCCGCGTGCGCACGTTAGCCGAGAACGATCGCACCACGGTGGCGCGCCAGCGCGGAATCGACGCGATGAAATTTTCGTTCCTGCTCCGCGGCGACCTCGACTGGATCGTGATGCGCTGCCTCGAGAAGGATCGCGCCCGCCGCTTCGAAACCGCGAATGCGCTGGCCCAGGACCTTCAGCGTTATCTGCATAACGAACCCGTCACTGCGCGCCCGCCGAGCACGGCCTACCTCGCGCAAAAGCTGGTGCGCCGGCACCGGCTCGCGTTCGGCACGGGGGCGGTCATCGCGTTGCTGGTCGCGGTAGGCTTCGCGGTTTCGACGACGCTGTTCCTTCGCGCCCGCCAAGCGGAGCGCCGCGTCTCCGAAATGCTCGACACCGCGGTGCAGGAAAAAGATTCCGCGGAGAGGGCCCGGGGCAATGAAGCCCGCCTGCGCCGCAAAGCCGAAGCCGAGGAGCAAAAGGCCCAATCCGAAGCGTCCCACCGGACGCAGGTCGCCGCCTCGATGAAGGAAATGCTGAGCGGCATCAGCCAGCTCGTGCTCATCAACGGCGACGAAAAACTCGCGCGCCGCATCCTCGATCAGACCGCTGCGGGACTGAAAAAGGATTTGAGCGGACAGCCCGAGGTGGAGGCGGACCTGCGTGAAACGCTCGGAGGAATTTATTTCAAGGTCGGCGAGTTTGATCAGGCCGTCGCGATGTTTCGCGAGGCGCTCGCCCTCCGCCGCCAGCGGGAATCGGCCGATCCCACGGCGGTGGCCCAATCGCTCAATTATCTCGGACTCGCGCTCACCAACCCCGCCGACTTCCCGGAGGCCGAGCGATCCATCCTTGAAGCCATTGCCCTTCAGGAAAAGAGCCTCGGGAAAACGCATCCCGCGGTCCCCCAGTCGCGCAGCAATCTCGGCTGGGTGCTCAGCCGCCAGGAAGGCCGTTTGAGGGAGGCGGAGAAACTCGTGCAGGAGGCGCTGGCCGAACAACGCACGCGGGGCGTCGAAACGCTCGAGGTCGCCGAATCGCTGAAACGCCTCGGTGCGATTTACGAGCAGGAGGCCCGGTTTGGTCTCGCGGAACAGCACCTCAACGAAGCGCTCGTGCTTTATCGCAAGCTGCTCGGCCGCGATCACGTCGAGGTGGCGAGTTCCTTGCACCTGCTCGCGGTGACGCTGGTGATGGACAACAAGCTCACCGCCGCGCTCGAGTGTTATCGTGAAGCGATCGACATTCGCGAACGCCTGAAAAATCCCGGAGCCACGCGTCCGCCAGAGATGCTTGCATCCGTCCTCGAACCGCGCGGCAACCTCGCGGAGGTTGAAGCTGCGTTGCGCGAGGCCCGTCGTTTCGCCCGCACCCAATATGCGAAGGACAGCTGGGAGCAAAGCTTCTACATCGCGATGTCGGCCTACGTGCTGTTGCAGGAAGGAAAATTCCCCGAGGCGGAAGCCAACGCCAAGGAATGCCTCGCGATTCGCGAAAAGCTCCGGCCGGAAGATTGGAGCACCTTCCACGCGCGGAATCTCCTCGGCGGCGCCCTCGCCGGCCAGAAACGTTTCGCGGAAGCCGAGCCGTTGTTAATCGAGAGCTACCGCGGGATGAAAGAGCGGGAAGCTACGTTTCCCCCGGGTCTCCTGGTGCTGCTCCCGGAATCGCAGCTTCGCATCGCAAAATTTTATACCGATTGGGGCCGGCCCGCCGAAGCGGCCGAGTGGCAGAAAAAATACGAGGCCGCCGTTGCAGCGGGAACAAAACCCTGACGGATCGGCCGGAAAGTTTGTCACAGAATCCGTGACAAAGAGTTTGGGCCGAGCCGCGCGTTTCCCCGTACCGTCGGCGCCGCCGCGGAAGTTCAGAACCCAAGGCGCGGCGGCTGGATGCCGCCTGGCTTTCGCGACACCCAAAAAATCCGTGAAATCGCTGATCCCTTTTGCGCGGTGATTTCGCATTGAGGTTCGGTGACGCTCTTGTCCAAGCCACTCCAGGGCGCCGCTCCTCCCCCATGATCCTCTGCATTGTTCTCCTCGCCCTGCTCTCACTGCTCGTCGCCACGGAAGACGAGCAACCGGACGTACCCACGCCTCGCCTATCCGGCCACGCCCTCCGTTCCGCACCTCCCGACCGACCCAGTTCGCAGCCATGACTCGCCGCGCAAAATTCATTTGTTTTCACAAGCGCGTTCTTCTCGGGCTTGGCCTCAGTCTGGTATTCGCCAACGCCGGTTGCATCACCGGCGGGTACAGACTCGCCGGCAAGGACGTGTTACCAGCCGTGGCGCTAAACTTCGCCGGCACTTCGCCTGTTCCTCCCGCTCCTCCGAGTACCGGGAGTGACACCGCTTCCCGACTCGCACCGCCGCCGGCCACGCTGCACACCGTCATCGTCTACCACGGGCCGGGCTCATGGAAGAAGGAGGCGTTCTGGGACGAATACGTCGTCTCCGTAACGAACAGCAGTGCCACCCCACTTTTGCTCGCGACGGCGGAGTTGGTCAGTGCATTCAGCGCGCCCGTCCCCCCGGGAGCGGATCCGTGGAAACTCGACCGGCTGGGGAAGACCTGGTGGCAGACCAACGGAGGCCAGCAGACGAAGACCTATTTGTTACTCGGAACCGGGACGGTCGGAGGTGCCGGCGTGGGCCTCGCCGGATTAGTGTCAGGCGGGATTTTTGGGCCGATGACGACTGCTGGCACCGTTGCGTTCGGGGTCGGCACTCTCACCGTGGTTGCTTTGCCGGTTCTGGCGATCGGCAGTGTCGGGCGAAACATCCACGGCAAACATCAGATTGAAAAAGAATTCTTCCGCCGCCGCATCGCACTACCGCTCTCCCTCGCGCCCGGCCAAAGCGTCCAAGGCAGCCTGTTTTTCCCCATCACTCCCGGTCCACGGAAGCTTACGCTGAACGGTCACACGGGTGATGGCCCGCGCGAGATCGTTATCGACCTGGCCCCGCTGGCCGGACTTCACCTTCCCCTGCCAGCCATTGAGCCCAAGCCATCCCCCTGACCCGAACGCAACCGCGCACACGCCTGAGGTCTCTTGATGAATTGTTCTGCCTCGGCGGCCGGCCGCCCTCTGCCCGACCGACACCACTATCGCCTACATGCACCTCGCCGATGACAACCCGCATAAAAAACCGGCCTGCCCGGCTGCCGGCCGGATCCTACAACCCTCCCGTTAATGCCGCGTTTTTCTCTTCATGAAATCAATCTCTTTCCCCTGCGTCTTCCTCGCTCTCAATTTCTTGCCATCCTTCGTCTCCGCCCAAACCCCCGTTGCACCCCGGGTGGCGTCGCCCGCGGTCGAATGGATGGTCGAGATTTCCCACGCTGCGAAATCCGACATCGCAGAGGGCACGCGCCCGCTCGGCGAGATCAGCACCTTTCAAAGTCGCGCGAGTTTCCTCCGCACCATCACCAGCGATGCGCAGTCGTCGTGGTTGCTGGGCGGGAGCTGGCAACGGTTGGAGTTCTCTCCCGCCGCCGGCACTCCCATCCCGGACAGTCTCAGCGCGCTCGCGCTCAAAATCGGCTACAACCGCCAGCTGAGCCCGCAGTGGTCTTTGCGAACCGAGATCGATCCCGGGATCTATAGCGACTTCGAAGATATCAGTGCAGACGATCTCAACGCGCCGCTCGGGGTCCGCGCGGTTTACGCGGCCAGCCGGGAGCTCCAGTGGATCTTCGGTCTCAACCTCGACTGGCGCAGCGGCAATCCCGTCGTGGGCGGCGCGGGCGTGCGCTGGCAGTTCGCCCCTGACTGGACGCTGCTTTTCCTGATCCCGGCTCCGCGAATCGAATACGTCGCCACTCCAGATCTTACCTTCTTCGCGGGAGCAAATCTCCGGGGCGGCACCTTTCGCGTCGCCAAAGATTTTGGCCGCTCCCGCGGGCGCCCCTTGCTCGATGATCAAAACATCGGTTATCGCGAACTGAGCGCGGGTGCGGGCGCGCGCTGGAAGCTTTCCCCTGCGATAGCGCTCAGCGCCGGCGCCGGCTGGATGTTCGATCGGAGATTTGAATTCGACGACCGCGATCTCCTCCTGAACGGCGACGGCGCCCTGAGTTTTCAGCTCACGTTGAGCGGATCGTTTTAAACCGGGCGCAGCGGGGCCCGGCGTCCGGGATGAAAGATCCGGTCATAGTGAACGATCTGCACTCGCGCTTGAACGCCACGCGGGTGACGCGAGTCCTGCAACCGAGCGGAGTTGACACGCTGCGCGCGACGGTTCGTGGAGCGCGGAGGGCCGGAGCGCGGCTTTCAATCTGTGGCGGCCGGCACGCGATGGGCGGCCAGCAATTCGGCACAGATACGTGGCTCATCGATCTGCGCCAGCACGCGGCGATCCGCGAGTTCGACCAGGAGCGCGGTCTCCTCACGGTCGACGCCGGAATGCAATGGCCGGCTTTGATCGAAGGCTATCTCGAGCGATCACCGCCCGGTCAACCGTCCTGGGGAATCCGCCAAAAGCAGACGGGCGCTGACCGCCTCACGATCGGCGGTGCGCTCTCCGCCAACGTGCATGGTCGGGGTCTGCGCATGCCGCCGATGGTGAATGATGTCGAAGCCTTCACGTTGATCGACGCGACAGGCGAGGTCCGCCGTTGCAGCCGAACCGAAAACCGCGATTTGTTTTCGCTCGCGATCGGGGGCTACGGTTTGTTCGGACTGATCTCGGACGTAACGCTGCGCCTGATGCCGCGCGTCAAGGTCGAGCGACACGTTGAAGTGATCACTCTCGATGAACTGGTGCGCGTTCCGGAGGAGCGTGACACCCGCGACTGGCTCTTCGGCAATTTTCAATTCTCGATCGACGAAGGTTCGCCCGACTTCTTGCGCCTGGGGGTTTTCTCCTCCTACCGCCAGGTCCCGGATGACGCTCCGATGCCCGCGGTGCAAAAGCACCTCCGAGAGGAAGACTGGGCACGGCTGCTCTGGCTCGCGCACACGGACCGTGCCCGGGTTTTCAAGGAGTACGCCAGCTATTATCTCTCGACTCACGGTCAGCGCTACTGGAGCGACACCCACCAGCTCAGCACGTACCTCGACAACTATCACGACGCCCTCGACCAGCGCCTTGGCGCGACGCATCCGGCCAGCGAGATGATCACCGAGATTTATGTCCCGCGGCCGTCTCTCGTATCGTTCATGGCCAGCGCAGCGGACCTGCTTCGTTTGCACGGGATGCCGGTGATCTACGGCACGATTCGCTGGATCGAACGTGACGACGAGACGCTGCTTGCCTGGGCGCGCGAACCGTGGGCGTGCATCATCTTCAATCTCCATACGGAACACTCGGCATCCGGCCTCGCGTTGGCGCAGCAGGTTTTCCGTGCCCTGATCGACCTCGCGATCAGTTTTGGCGGGAGTTACTACCTCACCTATCACCGCTGGGCGACGCGGGCGCAGGTCGAGTCCTGCCATCCCCGATTTCGCGAGTTCCTCGCCTGCAAAGTCGCGCATGATCCCGGCGAGGTTTTCACCAGCGACTGGTATCGCCACCATCGCAGGCTCTTCGACGTCTCATGACCCTGCACGAACCCGCGACCTTCGCCACCGATTGTGTGCTCGCCGTCTGGAGCGTTTGGTTGGGCACACGCCTGAAGGGGTCAACGACGGCGGCGCTCTGGTGGCGCAGGACGTTTTTCTGGACGGCGGCGGCCGGGCTTTCAGGCGGGATTTATCACGGATTCGGTCCTTCCATGGCGGATGCAGCGGACGGGTTATGGCGCGGTACGTTGATCGCCATCAATATCACGAGCCTCTGCCTCACGCTGGCCGCGGCGCATGCGACACTGAAGCGCGGCCTGGCTTGGTGTCGCGCCGTTGCGTGGGTGAAGGCGGTTTGCGGCGTTTTCTATTCGATGACTCACCCGGTCTTTCTTTCGGCAATCATCGACTACGGCTCGGCCATGGTGTTCGTGCTCGTCGTGGAATTGTACGCGTGGTGGGGAAGCGGCGCCAGGCACGCGCGGTGGGTCGTGGCAGGGATCCTCGCATCGGTGATCGGGGCGGCGGTGCAGCAACTGCATTGGGTACCGCATCCCCGTTTCAACCACAACGATCTCTACCACGTTATCCAGATGGTGGGCCTTTGGCTCTTTTACCGCGGAGCGCGCATGCTTTCCTGACCGGCGACTCGTGGGAGCAGTTAACCGGCGAAAGCGTCCTTTCCCTTTTCGCGATGTCGAAACGGGGAATCGCAATCCGCCGCCGCTCTCAGCGAGTCGGCCGCCCAGAATCCAGCGGTTAGAACGTCGCCGTGAGTTCCTGTTGATGCGCGGGCGAGAGCGTTTGAAGTCCCACGTGCGTGCATTCCTCGTCGTCGTTTTTGAAAAGTTTGAACTTCACCGGAGCCGTGACGTCCGCCATTTCCCACCGCCATTTTCCGATCGACACAAACTGCAGCGGAACGCCCTTTTCCCAGCTCAGGCCGGGTCCTTCACCGCGAATGAAAAGCCGGTTGCCGATCCCAATATACGCCGTGACGAGAAGCCGCGTCGCACCATCGTCCGCGAGGAGGGGCGCGAGCGGAACTTCCGGTGTTGCGGCTTGGCTCAGCGTAGCCACGGCGGCGGCGAGCGGGATCGGAGCGGCGGCGGAGGCCGTGCCCGCTGGCATCTCAAGATCGAGCAGGTTCTCGGACGGTGCATCGAACTGCTTTTTCTCGGCGCGTTTTCGGCCCGGCCTAACCGGGACGGCCGTCGCTGCGGGTGATTCCGCCACCGCGGTCCGGCTGGCGGTATCTTGATCAGCGGTGAGGCGATCCGAATACGGCGACCGTGTCTCGGGAGCGATGGGAGCAATTTCCACCGGTTTGACCGGGGCCGGTTCGTCCACCGGGATTTCGGGAGCCGGGCTGAAGGAGTTCACCACGTTCGCGCTCACGACGGGTGTCGGGGGCTCACGGCGGGGCAAACGCGCCGGCTTCGGAGTCGGCGCCGGATTCGCCGGCGAAGCGCTGGCCGGCATCGCGGGCGAAATCTCCGGTTCACGATCTGTCTTGATCTCCGAGGACTCCCGCGGTGGTGCTGAAATCCCCGCCACGGAGGTTGCCGTGAGCTGCTTCTGCAGCTGGGCCTGCAGCCGGGCGAATTCGGCGACGGATTTGGCGATACGATCCGAAATCGATTCCAGACGTTCGCTTTCACTCGACCGCAGCGCGACCAATTCCTTCTCCAGCTCCTCCTTCCCGGCATCATCCGCGTTGGCGAGCTGGGCCTGAAACTCCGCAATCTTGTCCTGCAATTTGTGCGGCAGTTGTTCGGCCTGGCGGAGATTCTTGTGAATGAGTTCTGCAATCGTCTGCAGGCCGGTGGCCGCGACGCTGATCTGCTCGGCGGAGCTGGTGATGGTTTGGGCGAGGCCTTCGAGCGCGCTTTGGCGCTCGTCGAGCGCAGCGTTTTTTTCGCGTTCGTAGGCCACGAGACGCGGGATGGTGGCAAGAATGGCGCCGGCAATCACGCATGCGACGATCGCCAAGATGGCCGCGTTGGGCAGCGGCCGGGGAGCTTCCGCCGCGATGAATCCGGCGGCGGCAAGCAGCACGAGATCGGTGGCGTAGAAGATCCACGCGGGGAATTTCGAGGACGGAGCTGAAGTCGACATGGAAGCTCATGGGCCCAGCGGCGGCTTCGGCGCGACGCGCAGGCGGCGGAAGGTTTGTGCGTAGCGCCCTGCCTTTTCTCAAGGAGAAAACCGGCAGGCCGGACTCCTCATGCATTTCGAAACGCCGCTGGCAGATCAGAGCGTTTCATTTTGGGTCGAAAAACGCCTGCAACGTGGCGCGCAAACGTTCCCATTCGACGGGGTTCAGGTCGTTCTTTCGGAGCGGTGCGACCTGGCGATGATCGGTCATGCGCTCCAGCGTCCAAGCATGTCGGCGCCATCGCGGAGCAAGCCATTCGAGCGCACTCGCGACCTGGCTCGGAGTGAGCGGCGACCGGTAGGTGTCTCCGGCGAACGCGAGCCCAAGCAGGAAGTCGTTGCACCGCGTCCGCCCGAGAAAGTGGGACGCTCCGGCATGCCACGCGAGGTGGTGATCCGGGACGAGCGTGCAGCGCGTGCCGTCCGGCGCGATCAGGCAATGATAGCTCACCTGACTTTCCACCCGCTGCATGAAAGCGATCGTTTCCTCGAAGCCCATGACGCTGTGGTGAAACAACACGCCCAGGCATTCGTGCGCCGGCTGCGGGCTCCAATTGGGCGACAGACATGATTCCTCACGAAACGGCATGCGGGTTAGGTTACGCTTTAGCTTCAGCACGTCCACGATCCGTGCGTCGCGAATCTTAGCCGCAAGACAAGCATCTCATCGCACTCAACCGCATGGATTCTCCGCCCCGGCCAGAATGACAACCGAATCGAAGACGTGCGTAACGCGAAGGGCTAGAAGCGCAGGACGAATTGCGCGGCCCACCGATGACCATAGCGGCGTGGCCCGTTGCTTTCGTGCTGAAGGCTGTATTGGAGCTTCGCCTGCAAATGCGGCGTGAACCGGTAGGTCGGCGCAACATCGATGCGCCAGGCGTTGCGGCCCCAATGGACCGGTTGGCCGGCGCTGTTCGTCATGGTGCCGTACGACTGCTGATTCCATCGCAACGCACCAAAAAACTGCGGCGTGATTTTATATTTCGCCTCCACGTAGTACGCGAAAGTGTCGGCATCGCCGACGCCCGGAATGGCGAAGCGCGCCTCGAAGGCCTCGGCCCAGAGCTGCCAATGGTGCCACGCGAAACTCACATCCTGCGCGAACACGGTCTGCCGATAATCGCCGAGCGACCGTCCCGGTAAAATCGTCCCTTCGGCCGAGGACCTCAGGTACGAGCCCGTTGAAGCGGAAAAACCGAAACGCCACATTTCATTCGGTTGATAGCCCAGGCGGGCGCTCACGGTCGGATGGCGCCAGTGATCTTCCTGGCCAGCCCACACCTCTGGATTCGACGAGAGTGACGCGTTCTTCAGTTCAATCGAGTAGTTGAAACTCGCGACCTCCCCGAAGACCGCCACCCCTTGCGCATAGCTCGGCCCCCAAATGATCGGCGCGCGCAGCGGTTTTTCGGGATATTCGTCCGAGGGTAAGCCGTTCGCCCCGACGTGTGCCCAGTTCAGGAGCGTCGCGGTGGACCGCGCCGCCGCCGTGTCCCAGATGGCCGTCAGATTTTCATAGGGCAGCGGCGCGGTCACGAAGCCATTGGCCCACGAGCCATGTCGCGGCACCCAGTTTCCGACGATCGTGGCGAACTTGCCCACTTGAACGTTGAAGGCGCCGGCGGGAGAAAAGCGGACGGCATACTCATCGAGGCGGAGCCGCGCGCCTGCTTCGCTCGGATCAAAACCGCGATCGAGCCGCGCATGCGCGAACGCATAAATTTCATCGCCCCACTGCGCATCGAGGAACAGCGAGAGACGCGGGTTGAACAGGTTTTTTCCGCGGGTGTAGATCAACGCCGGGGCGGGCTGGTAAAGGTGGTAACCTTCCAGGTCGAGGGTGCCACTCACCCGGGCACGCAGCCGGTCTTCGAGCGTGCTGAAGGTGAGCGCTTGATCGATCCGGTCGAACCAGCTGTCGGACGCGAACGCCACGGTCCCCAGCATCAGTAAACCGCAAAGGATGCGTCGCGCGCCTTTCATGACCAGACGTTGTTCAGGCGCTCGTGGGCGGCGCGACGGTAAAACGCACCTCAAACTCGGTCCACGTTTCGCTCGATTGGACAAGACGTACGTCGCCGCGGTGCAAGCGTGCGAGCTCCCGGGTGAGATTTAAGCCCAAACCATAACCCGGCACGTTTTCCCCCACCGCGCCACGGTGGAACCGCTCGAAAATGTGGTCCTGCGCGGCGTGGGGGATCGGCACGCCGGTATTGCCGATGTTGAGGAAAACGAAGCCGTCGTCTTGCCGCGCGGAAATCCGGATTCGCCCTCCCGGCCGATTATATTTCCGCGCGTTCTCCAGCAGGTTGAGGAGAATCAGGGAGAGGAAACGTTTCTCACCGGCGACGAAAAGACCGCTGGGAAAATCGGTGTCGACCCCGATGTCCAGCTCATCGGGCAGAGCACCCAGGTCGTCGAGCGCACCCTCGATCAGCTGGCTCAAGTTGACGCGGGCAAACTCGATCTGGAGACGTCCCGCGTCCATCCGCGAAAGCAGCAGCAAATCCTCAATCACGCTCGAGAGGCGATACGTCTGGTGGATCAGCGCGGAAATTTCGTGGCATTCCTCCGGCGCCAGATTCTCCCGCGACAACAACTCCTCGAGGCCGGCTCGCAGAACCGTGACCGGAGTTTTGAGTTGATGCGAAGCGTCGGCGGAAAACCGTGCGGCTCGCTGCAACTCCCCGGTCGTGAGCTCGAGCGCCGCTTCCGCACGCTGCCGCTGCACCAGATTATCCGCGGAATCTTCCGCCAGTTTCTCCACGGGACCGGCGAGCCGCCGCGCGATGATGTCGCTCGCGAGGAGGCCACCCAACAGGAGCACGACGCCTGCCCCTGCAACCTGCCAGCGGAGCTGTCGCTGGCGTCCCATCAATTCCGCGACGGGGTAGAGGTAGACCTCGTAAGCCGGCGGAAACAAGGACTCGGGATTGAGCCGTTTATAAAAAAAACGGTCTGCCACTCCCGCGATTTGTTTGCCCGCCTCATCGCCGTCGGCGCTGGTGTCGACCTCGATCACCCGTGTCATGGCCGTGCCCAGCAAGCGCTGGCGCGCTTCATCCATGCCGGCGAGATACAGCCGGCCGCCGACGAGAATCCCGCTCTTGATGCCGACTCCGCGAGGAGCGGTCGCAAACGGCACCGCTTTAAAACCCAACATGATGGCGGCGATCGCTTCGCCCGTTTCGGTCGAATGGATCGGAAGGGCAATAACCTCAAAGATCTCGCCCTTCAGGTCATCGGTCTTCTTCACCAAATAACCGATCTGCTGGCCCTGTGGCATTTGCTGCAAAACGAGCTGCGCTTTGTCCTCGGCGTCGAGCGCACCGACCGCCGATCCACCCGGCGGGACCAGCAACGCCCCCTGCTGATCGATGAAGCGGTAGAACTGGGCGTGCAGCGCGTATCGCTCCTGCTCCGGGGTACCCGCGATGGCCGGAGCCATCACATCGCGCAGTTCGTCCTGCGCGCTGAGGTAGAGCAGATCCAGCGCATCATCTTCGAGTGCCGCGTGAATCCGCGGTTTGCGCACCAGTGCGCGACACCGTTCGGCCAGCGCGGCGGAACGAATCTCCTGCGCCCGATGCAAAGCATCGAGTTCGCTCTGAAAAGCGCGCTGCATGTCACTCTCCACATTTCCCATGAGATTCCGCTGCGCGAAATACCCGGCGAGCGCGGTAATGCCCGTCACGACCAGCATCATCGCCACCATGAGCTTCGCACGGAAACTCGTGGCCGCGAATTTTGCCGGCACCAACGCCAGGGAGTTCACGGGAGGTCCAGCCGCAGCGTCGAGTCGGCCTGCAGTTCCACGGGGCGTTCCAGGGTCGTCTTGCTATCCAGCCAAATTTTTAGGGTGTAGCTTCCCGCCGGCAGATCGGTCAGCTGGAACCGCCCTTCAACGTCCGTCACCACAAAGTGCGGCGTGTTGACCACGAGAATCAGCCCGCGCATGTGCTCGTGAATGTCGCAACGCAGCGTCACGAGTCCGGGTTTGTCGAAGGTCTGCGAAGGCGTCGGGGTTTCGTTCGAGCGATAACGCCCGAGATCGAAACGCTTCGGTGCCGAGTAGGAGAAAACGTCATGATACGTTTCGTCGAGATTCGGAAACTCCACTTTGGTTCCGATGCGCACCGGCAAAAGCAGCGGCGTGAACGTGAGATCCTTCTGGATGACCTGCCGCACTTGTGGGGCGTCGGGCGGAGGAAAGTTGCCTTCGAGATACACCACCCCAAGCGGAGGATTGGTGGCGATCACACCGCCCTTGGTGACGACCTCATAACGCTTGTTCATCACCGGCGCGCTTTTCGATTTCGGCAGTTGCACGCGACCGCTGATGGAGGCGGCGAGCAAATCACCCGGGGAGAGTACGAGCAGCAGCGAGAACAGGGCTGTCCGGGCACATGGGGTCGTCATAGGGGAAGGCGGGATGAGGGTTGGGCGCGACGATCTTGGTCGAGACGGCGAACGGGAAGCGAGGGGAACGCTAGCCCGAAAAACTCATACCAAAATTCAACCAAGGCATGAGCCACAGAGGACACGGAACTCGGACACAGAGGCCACCGAGCAAGACACGATGTTTGGCTCTGTGGCCTCTGTGTCTGCGTTCTGTGCTCTCTGTGGCAAAAAATCTTCACGAAAAGTGTGATGCATGCGGGCTAGGCGGCTCGGATCGTGTAACCGATCGAGCGCATGGTGTGAATGAGCGGGCCGGAAAATCCGCTTTCCACTTTTTTCCGCAAGCGTGCGATGAAGATCTCAACGGTGCGGGTGTCGTATTCGTGATCCCGCTGCCAGACTCGCTCGCACAGTTCCGTGCGGGAAAAGACCCGCCCGGGCTCCTGCATCAGAACTTGGAGGACATCGAACTCGCGTGGTGAAAGTGCGACGGCCTTGCCCGCCCGCGCGACCCGGCGGTGCTGCACGTCCATTTGCAAATCCGAGACCTGCAAAAAATCCGCGGCAGTCGGCGCCGAACCCCGCCGCCCCAGCGCCTCAATCCGCGCGATCAGCTCGTCCATGGAAAACGGCTTGGGGAGATAGTCGTCCGCGCCCGCTTTCAATCCTTTCACCCGACTCTCGACATCACCCCGAGCCGTGAGAATCAGCACGCGTGCCAGACAGTTCGCCTGACGAAGCCCGCCCAGCACCGAAAGGCCGTCGAGCGAAGGAAGGTTCAAATCGAGGACGATCAGGTCCGGCGGCTTCGCCAGGGCGGCCCGCAAACCGAGGGCCCCATCCCGCTCGGTGCTGGCCGTGTGTCCGTGCCGGGCCAGGGCGCGGCTGATATGTCGCGCGAGCTGCGCTTCGTCTTCGACCACCAGAATGTACACGGGAGCAATGTTGCGAGTGCCCGATCTGCCGGCAAGGCGGTCCTGAGCCTCCTCGCCCCGGAAGCCGGAAAAATCGTAACAGAACGGTCGGATGAAAAACAACGCCCGGCCGGAGCGCCACTAGCGCCGGACCACTTCGGGAGCGGAAAGGGTCAAGGACACCGTGACCAACGCCGGATTTCCGGGCGCGGGCAATTGGGTGAAATGTTCGATGCCGATGTACGGCGACCGGCTTTCCAGCGCCAGGTAGAATTTGGTGAAGGCCGCGTAGTCGGCCCCGGTGATCCGGAATTCCCGGGTATGGACATTGAACTGGCCGCTGCTCTCGCTGCGGGATTCACCGAGGGTCACCAGCGGTACACCCGCCTCTTTTGCGAGTGAGCTGACCGTCGCGAGCAAACCCGAGGCATCCAGGGTGCGAGTCGCCACGAGACCGTCCGCTGTTTTTTTCACGTTCGCCTCGATCGACTCCTGACTATCCAACCACTTTTGTTGGATGGAAAGATCAAGCGTGGCCGAGCTGACCGCGCGCTTGAATTGCCAGGCGCGCCGGTTGAAATTCGAACCCCAGATGGCGACGATCAACAAAGCAAACGCGACCAGCAGTAGCTTCTCCCGCAATTGCAGCCCGAGAAAATAGGCGCGAAGGGTTCTCATGCGGCGGGGATCTCCGATTTGATGGCGTTCGGTTTGAAGGTGATCGTGATCGTGAACGTCGTCGTCCCGTTGGAGAGCAGCTGATCCTTGCTCGACTCGGCATTCTCGACTTCCGGCAACGCGCGCAACGCCGTCCGATACGCGGCGATTTCACCAGAAGCGTTGGTTTTCGCCTCGATGATCAATGTCTGCAAACCACCCGTCGTCACGCGGGTCCATTGCACCCCCTCGGGTTTTTTTCGCGCGATCTCGATCATCTCCATCGGGAGCAGCCGCTTGGTCGTCAGCTCCTCGATCCGGGTGGCCAGCTTCTGAGCATTGTCGATTTTCTCCACCAACGGTGCCTGAGCTTTCAACTTCTCCACGCGAGTTTTCTGCCAGAAAGCATTTACGCCGCGGACGGCTGCTTCTCCGACCAACAGGAATGCCACCAGCGCCGCCGACGCCATGGCGGTGCGCCAAAGCCAGACATCGCGGATTTTGGCGCGACGCAATTCCGCCAGCTGGCCCTTATCGCGTACATCGAGTCCTGAGAGGATGGCGACGGGCAGGCGCGATAAAAACGCGCCGGAACGAAAAATGACTTCGTCGTCATCGCTCGAAACTTCCGGAGTCGGCGCCTCCACCAGATCCACGACCTTTTTCGAACCGCCGACCGCGCGCACGAGTTCTTCGCGAGCGAGCGCTCTTTCCTCCGGGGTCGCCTCTGCGCTGACAGGCTGGAACAAAACCCGCGAGGGCATCGCCGCGCTATCCCAATGCACGGCCGTGAAGCCCTCTGGCGCGGCGAGGATGAGCGTGGTCGCCGGCGCGACTTCAGCGCCAAACACGGTGGCAAAGGTCGGAAGTACGAGCTGGGCCAGCGGCCATTGGGCGGTCTGCTCCGCAGTGAACCGGCGTCGGTACGAAGCAAAAACAAACGCCCGGTCCAAACCCGGTTTCCAGTAATGCCCGTGATAAAGCTGCGCGATGGGGAAAGGCGAGAGTGCCTCGATCGCGAGTTCCACTTGGGCAGCGACCTCGGCTTCCGAGGCAGTCGAAACCACCGGCACGAGACGGGTGAAAAAAACTGCGTCCGACAACAAGGCGATCCGCGGCGCCGGCGGGCCCGCACGGAAAAAGCTAAGAAGCGATGCGCACATGGTCAGAGGGGAACTACAGCGGGAGGGAGGGGAGCCTGAACGATCTCATCATTTTCCCGGATTTCGAGAAGAGTAAAGGGGTAGTTCAATTTTTTGGCGTTCACCGCCGCATTAGGGTTGGTGCTCGCCACGGCGGTACCGGATGGCTGCGTCTGACCCGCAGCGCCCGTGGGGGTGTTCGTGGAGGCAGTACTGCGGTTGGCCGTTGCCGTGGTCGCGACCGTCGTCGCGCCATTCTGAAGGGGCGCCACCACCGCGGAAAGCCGGAAGATCGACTGGCCCTCGCGCACGACGAGGGACACCCGGAGCGCACTGATCGTCGTGCCGAAACCCGCTTGATTTCCCGCCAGCCCAACGATGGCCCGCGCCGTTCCCATATCCGTAAACCATCCGGGCCCTTGAACCTTGTAGGAACCATTCCCGGTGAGGTAGTCGCTCAGCTGCCCCCGCTGGGTTTCGTCGAACTGGCCGTGGGACTCGAGCACATCGGGCTTGGCACCGTTGATGTTCGACTGCCGGAAACTGAAAAGGGAAACGGCGTTGACGAATCGATACCAAAAGTCGTTCGGTTTCCCGTCCTGATAGAAAGCGTCGCGCGCGACTTCGATCGCCGCGAGTTCCTGAAACGACCGCAACGACCGGCCCGGGGGCTCGTAGGGCAAATTCGCGCGGTCATACTCCGGTGACACGGTGGTGCTGTAGACGTGGTCGCGTTTCATCCAGCCCAAGAGCGCATCCGCCAGCCGCTCCGCGTCCGAATCCTTCATCTCCCAAGCCTTAAAAAGATTGGTCAGAACCAAGGCATCGGCCCGGGGCAGGGAAATTTTTCCGCTTTCATCCTCGAACGTGACTTCGACCGTGCGCCCTTCCTTCGGCGCCCAAGCCGCGAAGACCAGCGGATCGCTCCAGCCTTCGGACGGGCTGTGCAATCCGTTTCCGACCTGACGGAAATCTTCCAGCACCGCGAGCGTCGTCTCCAGAGCGGAATACGCTTCCGCTCGCAGCCGGCCCGCTTCGGCAGCCCGGGCTTCCACCAACAGATCCCCCATCGACTTCTCGATGAACGCCACCAAGGCAAAGGTCGTGAAAATGAGCGTGATCATGACAATCACCAACACCGATCCCCGCCGGGAGTCGCGTCCCAACCCCAACTGCCGAGCTGAAAATGAAGCCCGCGCCTTCATCAAAAACCAGGCAAACCCTCGAGGGTTGAGACGAGCGCGATGACGGTTTCCTTCGTCATCTTACTGTAGGCGAACTTCAGGCGCAGCCGTTGTGGCGGAAGGACACTGCCACCGGTGTCTTTTCGGAGATTTGCTTCGGTGGTCCAGCGCTTGAAATTCGGATCGTAGTAGTCGTACGCCAGGCTCGTCACCAGCGGGGTGACAACCGTTTCGCGGGGTGGGTCAGTGTCGAAATTTTTCTCCAGCCGCGAATGCCAAAGCATAATCAGCCCTTCCCTCTCCCTCGCCTGCAACGAGCACACGACCTCGGGCAGCGGTTGCTCGGGCCAGACCAGCAGACGGCTGCCCGAGGGCAGTTCAAAGGTGAGCAGGGTGTCGGACATTCCACTGGCCGGCCGTATTTCCTGGCCGGCAATGGGGGTTGCCCCGACGCGCGCGGCCGGCGGCAAGACGGCCGAGCGCAGCTCGCGCTCCAGGAAACGGGTGACGTTTCGCACGTGCTGATCGAAGAGCCGGACATCGGAGTTCTTTCCCCAAAGCTCGCCCATTGAGAAAACAAACGTGTTCAGCGACACGAGCATCAGCGACACCAAGGCGAGCGCCAAAAGGATCTCGAGGAGAGTGAACCCCGAGCGACGCTGGCTGCCCGCGATACCGCGGTCAGCCCGATGCCATGACAGCCCGAACACTCCAGCGCGATTGGCGTACGGGTACGGACGATCGAGGGAAATCATCGCGGTTTCTTCCCCTGCAACTCGGCAATGCGAGCCGTGACTTCCTGCAAAAGCTGCGTGCGCTCGGCGGGATCGGACCAGGTGGGACGCAAGACCGTGAAGGTCTGCGTGATTTTTTCAGGCTCTGACTTTCCCTCAACGGTGATCTCGCAGACGAACGTGACGCTGAAAAGGTCGTTGATCGAGGTGGAGGCGATCGTCGCGCTCCAACGCACGCTCCGCCCGGTCGATTGGAAGTCCCCTCCCTGCTCGATAATTTTTCGATCCGGCTCGGCCAACATCTGGGCACGCGCGAAGGCCACTTCCTCATGCACCTGATTTCCCCGCGCAACCACCGCGTAACTGTTCAGAACGTTGATGTAAGCGGAACCCAACACGATTGCCGTGAGCGCAAAAATCATGAGCGCCACCAGCACCTCCAGGAGCGTAAAGCCCGGCAGGTCACCCTCGATGGTCCGAAAAGCTGCGGCGTTCTTTTTCATCTTCCGCCTTCCGCAGGGAGCACCGGAGCGCACGTCCAGGGATCGATCGTCAGCATGCGCGTACTCGGCCCCAATCGCACTTGCACGCGAAAAGCCGTGCAAGTGCCGTCCGCATAAAAAGTCGCGAAGGGGAGCGTTGGCGCATCCCCAAGTCCTACCGCGAAAACGCCGGCGCTCCCTGACTTGGCCGGCGGAAGGAGAGTCACACTGAGGTCAACCGCGGTCACGAGGGGGAAAACCTGCGGAGCCATACTGTCATCGATGACAAATCGTTTTCCATGCTCACGGTCATCCACGAAAGCGAGGCGCGCGTCGCGACCCGTTTCGAGGGCAATCTTGCGCGCTTCGCGGGTTGCCTTCCAAAACACATCGTCGACCGACGCCGGTTTTTCGCCCAGCACCCGCACCGAACCTCCGATGAGAATCGTCGCCATCAAAGCAATCAAACCGAGCGCGAGCAGAATTTCCAACAGGGTGAAGGCCTCCATCCGGGCGGGAGGATGCGACTCCTGGTTTTCCGGCCCGTCCGCGGAGAAACTTTCCCGGCGCCGTCGCACGAGGCGCGCTTTCATCGGGGGGAGTTATTTCGCCACGGGGGCGACTTCCTTGTCCCAATTTCCAATGTCGTCGGCGTTGCCATCGATCTTGTCGGGGCCTTTGGACCACAGGTCGTAGCCACCCTTGGTTTTCCCGCCGGGATATTTGTACTGATAGGGCTCACCCCAGGGGTCGAGTGGGACTTTGCCGCCTTCGATATAAGGGCCACGCCACGAATCAGCCCGGTTCGCCGGAGCGGTGACCAAGGCTTGGAGCCCTTCGGCGGTCGAAGGATAGTCGCTCATGTTCAGCCGATAAGAGACCAGCGTGGTTTTAAGCGTCTGCTTCACGAAAATTTCGGCCGTGTCTTTCTGAGCGCCTCCGAAAATCCCGGTGACATTCGTGATGGCGAGCGTTGCCAACAGGGCGAGGATTCCGAGCACCACCAGCAGCTCCAGCATAGTGAAACCGCGCGAGTTAAGACGTGAAGCACGAGCGACCAAAGGTATCGCCGGTGAGGGGGTTTGAGGCAGCATGGGAGTTGGTACAATGCGATCGAAGGAGAACATGTCGAGACGCCCTCGTGTGAAGAATGTTTCCTGCGATTGCGACCGACTGGTGCCCCCGTCCGGACTTGAACCGGAATCCACGGTTTAGGAAACCGCTGCTCTATCCAGTTGAGCTACGGGGACTCTTTGAACAAAAAGACTGCGAAATTGAGGGGGCTAAAACAGGCAAAGTTCCACCTTGGCGCTCCCGATCCACCGAAGTTCTAGGTTGTCTCCTCATGACTTCAAGGATGGAGGTCGGACGACAATTCCGCTGCGGCTTGCGCCGGCGTCAGCACACGAGCGCCGTGCAAAATTTCCGGCGGATAGTCTGCGAGATTTCCGGTGACGATCGTCTTGTCCGTCGTGGCCAGCGCGGCCTCGACAAAAACGATGTCGTCAGCGTCGGGACCGGCAACGGCAAGCGGGCTGGGCGTCACCATTGTTTGGTTCTGCAATCCATTCAGGAAGGCGGTGATTTTGTCCGGTGTCAGCTTCAGGCGTGGCCGGTGCAACACGTCCCGGTATTCGGCCAGAATGCGGGCATCGTAAACGAGCTTCACGCGGCCATCGAGAACCGCATCGAGCACCCGCGCAGATGGGCCGTGCGGGTTCAACAAACCGGACACGACAACGTTGGTGTC
>JBDSSU010000384.1:0-4347 GCA_039928635.1 Opitutaceae bacterium
GTCCAAACTAGACGCGACCTGACGTTTCGCAACCTTAGATCAGCACGCCTTTCTCATGTCCCGATCAACGATCCCATTGCGCGTCGAACGTTCGTTGCCGTGTTGTTCGACACGTCAGGAGAGTTCGGAAAACTGCCCGCCGATGCGGCAAACGTTTTTACTCGGCGCGCACTTGAAAACCCGCAGTCAGCCTTTGGCGGTGGGCCGCTGCCTGAAATACGCGTCCAATGCGGTAATCAGGGGCTCTATTTCCTGTGGGTAACCGCCCAAACGATTTTGAAATCCACGGCCCCGTAATCATGGGCGATGCGATTGCGCATGCCGCGAATGCTTTTGAACGGTATGCCGGACATTGCTGTCTCGGTCGCCTTGTCGATCTTGTGGGCCGATTCGCCCAGGACGGAAATCCGCAGGGCCACGGCATCGCGCTTCTCGCTGTTGTGCCAGAATTGGTCGAAGCTGACGCCAGCCATGTAGCCGTGAATAAGTCGCGCCGCCTCCAACATGTCGTGCAGGTAGGCGTCCTGCGACTTGGGCGCGGGTTTAGCCATGATAGATCACCCGAGCATCAGCGAGGATCGACTCGCGCCGATACGGGTTGGACATCTGCTCCACCGAATCGCGGGTCAACAAGTGCACCGGCACGCCGAGGATCGCAGCCATCTCCTCTTCCATGGTGTAGAAGCGAAGCCCGGGGTTACCGGCAAAGGTTGCCAGCAAATCGACATCGCTGCCGCGCTTGGACTCGCCCCGAGCGATTGAACCAAAGGCTTCCAAGCGCGTGATGCCGACTTGGCGGCAATACTCGGCCAGCAAGTCTGCAACGGCTTCCGGCGTCGGCGGCGTGCGCAGACGACGGGGTTTCGGTTTCTCGCCAGCACGCACAGCGTTCCAATACGCCGCGGCCTTGGCCCGGTTTGCGGCGGTCTTCGCCGGTGACCGAGCCTCGCCCCCCTTTCGACTGAACGCCGCATGATTCATGTGTGAAGGAAGCTAAGCGCTTAGCATAATAAATCCATTCAAAACTTAGGAAAGCCTACTGACCAAACGCACTCCTCAAGCCGAGCCGGCTAGCCTGTCAGGCGCTAGGCGATGAACCCTTCGCAAAGAACACCGCTCACGTCAGCCCGGCCGGTGCGTTCGCGGCTGACAAGGTGGGAACGTTGCTTGCCTCACGCGCCAAGTTCCGACGTTATCACCACTTCCAGCATGCTACCCGAAGCTGCCGCACGGCTGAAAATCGACGCCCTCTTGATCGCCGCTGGCTGGGCTATTCAGGACTACAAGGCCTTTAACCCTTCCGCCGCCCGCGGCATCGCCCTTCGCGAAGTCCCCCTCGATTCCGGCCGCTGCGATTATCTCCTTCTCGTCGACCGCATTCCCCTCGGCGTCATCGAAGCGAAGAAAGAAGGCACCACCCTCTCCACCGTCTCCGATCAATCCAGCCATTACGGCGAAAACCTCCCCGACTTCCTGGCGAATCTTCTCCCGGGTACGAAGAAGATTCCTTTCGCCTACGAATCGACCGGCGTCGAAACCCTCTTCCGCGACGAACGCGATCCTCACCCGCGCTCGCGTCGCGTCTTCGCTTTTCACCAGCCCGCCACGCTCGCCGCCTGGCTCGCCGAGCCCGACACCCTCCGTGCCCGTCTCGCCGCGCTGCCCACCGCACATCCGCTCCCGACGACTCACCTCCGCGCCTGCCAGGTCGAGGCCATCACCTCCCTCGAAAAATCCTTCGCCGCCGACCGCCCCCGCGCGCTCATCCAGATGGCCACCGGTGCCGGCAAAACCTACACCGCCTGCGCCTTCACCTACCGGCTGATCAAATTCGCCGGCGCGCGCCGCGTCCTTTTCCTCGTCGACCGCGCCAATCTCGGCAAGCAGGCCAAGGGCGAGTTCGACCAGTTCGTCGCCCCCGACACCGGCCGAAAGTTCACCGAGGTCTACAACGTCCAGCATCTCACCTCGAACACCCTCGACACCGTCGCGCGCGTCACGATCTGCACCATCCAGCGCCTCTACTCGATCCTCCGCGGCGAGCCCGAGTTCGACGAGGACCTCGACGAGAAATCCGCCGCCGACCTCAGCGCCGCCGATGCCCGCCCCAAGGACGTCGCGTACAACGCCGCCGTTCCTCTCGAAGCTTTCGACTTCATCGTCACCGACGAGTGCCACCGCTCCATCTACGGTCTTTGGCGTCAGGTGCTGGAGTATTTCGACGCCCATCTCGTCGGCCTCACCGCCACGCCCGGCAAGCAGACCGTCGGCTTCTTCAACCAGAACCTCGTGATGGAATACACCCACGAGCGCGCCGTCGCCGACCGCGTCAACGTCGGCTACGAGGTCTACCGCATCAAGACCGAGGTCACCGCCCGCGGCGGCCTCATCGAGAAAGGTTTCTACATCGACCGCCGCAGCAAGGAAACGCGCCAGCGCCGGCTCGAGCTGCTCGACGAAGACCTCTCCTTCGCCGCCAACGAGCTCGACCGCTCCATCGTCGTCGAGTCGCAGATTCGCACCGTCCTCACCGCCTATCGCGACGCCCTCGGCACCGATCTCTTTCCCGGCCGCACGCTCGTCCCGAAAACCCTCATCTTCGCCAAGGACGATTCCCACGCCGAGGACATCGTGCACCTCGTCCGTGTCGTCTTCGGCCGCGGCAACGACTTCGCCAAAAAGATCACCTACAAAGCCTACAATCCCGAGACCAAGCGCTACGAGAAATCGGAAAACCTCATCGCCGAGTTCCGCACGTCGCCGACGCTCCGCATCGCCGTCACAGTCGACATGATTGCGACCGGCACCGACATCAAGCCGCTCGAAGTCCTCCTCTTCCTGCGCGATGTGCGCAGCCGCACTTATTTCGAGCAGATGAAAGGCCGCGGCACGCGCGTCCTCACGCCCACCGATCTGCAAGCGGTCTCCGGCGAAGACGCCCGCGCCAAAACCCACTTCGTCATCGTCGATGCCGTCGGCGTCTGCGAAAGCGACAAGACCGAGTCCCGCCCGCTTGAGCGCCAGCCGACCGTCGCCTTCCCGCAACTCCTCCTCGGCGTCGCCCTCGGCAAACGCGACGAAGACACGCTCACCACCCTCGCCGGCCGCCTCACCCGCCTCGACCAATCGCTCAACCGCGCCGAGGCGAAAAAGCTCACTGAATTCACCGGCGGCCAATCCCTCGGCGAACTCGCCAAAAATCTCCTCAACGCCTTCGACCCCGACGCCATCGCCGAGGCCGCCCAAAAAAATGTGGGCGGGGTGCCCTCACCCCGCGATCCCTCCGCGCTCTACCCCGAACCCACGCCCGCCGAACTCACCGCCGCGAAAACCAAACTCCTCGCCGCCGCCTGCGCCCCCTTCGAAAACAACGTCCTCCGCGACGCTCTCGCGAAAGCCAAACAGGACGCCGAGCAAACCATCGACACGGTCACGATCGATAAGGTCGAATTCGCCGGCTTCGACGCCGCCGCGAAAGCCCGCGCCCAAAGTCTCGTCCAATCCTTCCGCGCCTACGTCGAGCAACACAAAGCCGAGATCACCGCGCTCCAGATTCTTTATTCGCGCCCCTACGCCCAGCGCCTCACCGAGCCCATGCTGAAAGAGCTGGAGCAAAAGCTCCGTGACGCCGACGCCACGTGGACGGAGGAAACCCTCTGGCGCGCCTTCGCCGCCACCGCCCCGGAAAAGGTCAAAGGCCGCTCGCAAGCCGGCCGCTTCGCCGATCTGGTCGCCCTCGTGCGTTTTTCCCTGCAACAGCAGCCCATCCTCGAACCATTTTCCGACTCGGTGCGCCAGCGTTTCGACTCGTGGCTTGCTCAGAAGCAAGGTGGCACGGGCGTCTCGCCCGTGGGTTCCGTTTTCACTTCCGACCAGCTCGCGTGGCTCCATCTCATCCGCGACCACATCGCCACCAGCCTCGCCATCGAACCCGACGACTTTGAGTTCGCCCCCTTCTCCCAGCGCGGTGGTCTCGGTCGCGCCCACCAGTTGTTCGGCTCGCAACTGCCCTCCCTGCTGGAGGAGCTCAATGCCCAACTCGTCGCATGAGCCCGCGCTCCGCCACGCCGAAATCCCTCGCCGCCACCGCCGGCGGCTACATCGGATTGTTGGCCGACATCAAACAGCGCATCCGCACCGCGCAGGTGCGCACCGCGATGGCCAGCAACGCTGGCCTGCTCGCGCTCTACTGGGAGATCGGCGGCGTGCTGGCCCAACGGCAGGCCACGGCTGGCTGGGGTTCCGCTGTCTTGCCTCGTCTCGCCACCGACTTGGGCAACGAGCTGCCCGACGTGAAAGGTTTTTCGGCCCGCAATCTTCGCCTGATGATTCAATTCTTCGCCGAAT
>JBDSSU010000385.1:0-25780 GCA_039928635.1 Opitutaceae bacterium
GCGTTTATCCCCGGCTGGTCAGACGCTCGCCAATGCCTCATCGAGCACCGCGATCATAAAATCCGCGTCCGCCGGGGTCAGGATCATCGGCGGTTTGATGCGCAGCGTGTTTCCCCAGAGGCCGCCTTTGCCGATCAACAGTCCCAGCTCGCGACATTTTTCGAAAACCGCGGCGCATTCCTCTTTCGCGGGCGTTTTCGTGGTGCGGTCTTTGACCAGTTCGACCCCCAACATGAGTCCCAGCCCCCGAACTTCGCCGATGACCGAATGTTTTTTGGCCAGCTGCTCGAAGCCGGATCTCAGCTGAGCACCGATCTTGAGCGAGTTCTCCTGCAATTTCTCCCGATCGATCACCTCGAGCACGGCGCGGCCAATCGCACAGCAAATCGGATTTCCGCCAAAGGTGTTGAAGTGAATGCGTGAGGCGAGTGCCTGCGCGATCTTCGGCGTGGTGACGACGGCAGCGAGCGGCGCGCCGTTGCCGATGCCTTTCGCCATCGTCACGATGTCGGGGACCACCCCCTGAGTTTCGAAACCCCAGAAATGCGTGCCGGTGCGCCCGAAGCCCGTCTGCACCTCGTCGGCCACACAGAGCCCTCCGGCGGCGCGCACATGGGCGTAGGCATGTTGAAGATACCCGTCGGGGAACACCACGGCACCCCCCACGCCTTGAATCGATTCGGCGAAAAATCCCGCGATCTGCCCGGAGGTGCCGAACTGAATCAGGTTCTTCACATCATCCGCATATTTGCGGCCGGCCTCGGCGTCGTCCTTCCCGTGCGCTCCGCGAAACGTGTCGGGCATCTGCGCGTGCTGCACGCCGAAGCCGCCCGGGACATTAAATTTCCACGTGTGATGCGACGTCAGCCCCATCGTGGACTGACTCCCGCCGTGATACGAATTGCGCAGAGCAACAATGTCGTAATTCCCCGTGTAAGCGCGCGCCATGAGCAGCGCGAGGTCATTGGCCTCGGATCCCGAGTTGACAAAGTAAACCACCTTGAGGTCGCCGGGCATTTTTGCCGCGAGCTCCTTGGCGTAGAGCGCAATCCCAGGATTCAAGTAGATCGTCGTCGTGTGTTGGATCAGCTCGTTCTGACGATTGGCGGCGGCGACCACCTGCGGGTGACAATGCCCAACGCTGACCGTGACGATGCCCCCAAAGCCGTCGAGGTAACGCCGTCCGGTTTCATCGAAGAGCCATTGTCCCTTTCCCTCCACGACCATCAGCGGCTTTTTGTAATAGTGAAAAATCGCGGGGTTCAGAAACTGCTTGCGCGTGGCCAACACTTCCTCGGCCGAGGGACCGCTGTAGGGCTGGGGCTTGAACGTCGTGGGCGGAAGGGGGATGGATTTCATGAGCGCAGAATTTTTAACCACGGATGGACACGGATGGACACGGATAGAAAACGTCGGGCCAAGCAGGTTTCCTTCTGCCTCTTTCGCTCATTCTGAGCGGTGCGCAGAATCCACGCCTCGCCCACCGATAGCTCGCCCACCAACTGCCGAATGGATTCTGCACTGTGCAGCTGATAATCGGGATTTGAGTGGCACGGGCATCTTGCCCGTGTTCCGAACCCACGGGCAAGATGCCCGTGCCACTCAACCGTCTCACAGCTCCTGGTCGGATCGCGTAGGAGGCGCTCCGAGTCGCCAAGAATGGTTTCTCACTGGGACCGCATATAACCTCATCTGAGTTCATCCGTGGACGTCCGTGGTTAAAAATGGCAGGGCTGCCTCTGCAGGAATTTCCCGCGTCCGAGCGTCCCCGTGAACTTGCCATCGCGCGCCGCCACCTCGCCCCGCACCGTCACCACGCTCGCCCGGCCCTCAATCGGCCAGCCTTCGAACGCACTGTAATCGACATTCATGAGCTGGTTCTTCGCCGAGATCGTCCCCCGATAATCCGGGTCGAAGACCACCATGTCTGCATCCGCGCCGACCTCGATCGCGCCTTTGCGCGGATGGAGCCCGAAGAACTTTGCGACCTGCGTACTGGCCACGTTCACCATCTGCTGCAGGTCGATTTTCCCTTTCTTGACGCCATAGGTGTAGAGGAGATTGATGCGCTCCTCGAGCGAGGGTATCCCATTCGGAATTTTCGTGAAATCGTCTTTGCCCATCGGTTTCTGCCGGTGGAAATCGAAGGGCGCGTGGTCGGTCGCCACCGTCTGGATCAACCCGTCCCGGAGCCCATTCCAGAGCACGGCCTGATTCCGGACATCGCGCAGGGGCGGAGACATCACATACTTCGCGCCTACGAAATTCGGCCGCTCCACATACGTTTTATCGAGGACGAGATATTGAATCAGCGTCTCGATCCCAACGCGCACGCCCCGCGCGCGCGCGGCGAGCGCTTCCTGCAAAGCCTCTTCGCAACTCAGATGGACGATGTAGGTCGCCGCGCCCGTGAGCTCGGCAAAGGTCATCAGGTGGTGAACGCCTTCCGCCTCGACGAGCGGCGGCCGGCTTTCGTGATGCTGGCCGGGGTCCGCCTTGCCCGCGGCGAGCAGTTCTTTCGAACGCTCCGCGATCAACGTTTCATTTTCACAGTGCGCGGTGACGATCACCCCAAGCTCCTTCGCGAGTTTCAGCGTCCGATAAAGTTCGGTGTCGTCGATCCCGAAGGCGCCCTTGTAGGCGAGAAAGATCTTAAACGAGCTGATACCGCGTTTCACGATTTCGCGAAGCTGCGCCTCGATGGTCGCATCGAACTTGGTCACGCCCATGTGAAAGGAGAAATCGCACGCTGACTTTCCTTCGGCCTGCGCCATCCACAACTCGAACGACTGCAGCGCATCGTCCTTCCGCGCCGGGCAGCACATCTCGATCAACGTGGTGGTACCGCCGACGAGCGCCGCCCGGCTCCCCGTCTCGTAATTGTCCTTCGCCATCGTGCCCATGAACGGCAGGTAAATGTGCACGTGCGGATCGATGAATCCGGGGAAAACATATTTACCCGTCGCATCGACCACCGTTGCCCCGGCCGGAGCCGCGAGGTTTTTTCCGATCCGCGTGATCGTCTCCCCCTCGCAAAAAATATCCGCGAAAGAGCGGGACTCAGCCGTGACGATTTCGCCGTTCTTTATGAGCAGGGCCATGGTGAGGAGCTTGTATCGTGGTTCGGGGAACGCCGTGCGGGATCGGGTTTCGATTCCTTCGCGGTCTTCGCGAGAGCAACCGTCTGGTGATTGGCCATCATTCGCGCAGGCGCTACGAGGAGGATGAGCCGTCCGTTCCAGAGCTCGCGGCGGCGTGGTCCTGGCGCTTTTTCTCAATCATCGTCGGTGACGACGGCGCCGAAAGGCCCGGCCCGGCGATCGACGCGAGATCGTACCCGAGACCTTTCAGCGGATCGCTCCACAACGTCTGTCCGGTCAAAAGATCGACACAATGGAGTTCGCCCTTGGTGTGAGCATACACGCGTGTCTCGTCCGTCACGACGGTCACAAATTCATTCGATTTCAGATGGACCTTCCAGAGTTGCTCACCGGTGTCCCGACGAAACGCCACGAGGGAACCCTTGATCCCGAGTATCAGAATGTTTTTTGCGTCCATGAGGTTCGGATTCGAGGGGGCCACCTGCCCGACTCCGTGTCGCTCAGCCTTTCGACAGCGCGTCGGATTGTTTCACGAACTCGTCGCCCGTCCACTCCGCATCGCTTTTCACGACTTTCGTCGCCGACGCCGCCGCGGCTTTTTGAGCGGCTTTGCGCGCTCCTTGCCTCTGAACGAGATCGGCATGGGTCGTGAAATAGTCGAGGCTCTTGCCTTTGAAATCGGAGATCGTCTCGAATTGGTGCTTCGCCATGAACGCGAGCAGTTCGTCGCACATCGGCTTCACGCATTCGTAGCCGGCCTTCATGACTCCCGTGCAAACTTGCACCGTGTCCGCGCCGAGCAGGATGAATTGCGCCGCGTCGTTGCCGCTCTCGATGCCCCCGAGGCCGGAGAGCGTACACCCGGGAAATTCCTTCCGGATCATCGTCGCCAGCTCCATCACCATGCGCAGCGCGATCGGTTTCACGGCCTTGGAGGAATAACCGCCCGGAGTGGTGTAACCCTCCACGCATGGATCGGGACGGAGCGTGTCGAGGTTCACACCCGTCACGCTGCGGATGGTGTTGATGGCACTAAGTCCGGTCGAACCACCGCGCAGCGCCGCGCGGCCGGGCTCTTCGATGTGCGTGATGTTCGGCGTCATCTTCGCCCAGACCGGTTTCTTCGTCGCCGCTTTCACCCAGCCGCACACTTCGAGGAGGATGTCGGGATCCTGGCCCATCGCGGCTCCCATTTTCCGTTCGGGCAGGCCATGCGGGCACGAGAAATTGAGCTCGAAGCCGTCGACGCCGGTGGCCTCGCACCGCTGGATGATCTCGAACCACGCGTCCTTGTTGTACTCCTCCATCACGGAGGCGATGAGCGCGCCCGGTGGCTGCGCGTCTTTGCATTTCTTGAACTCGTCCTCCCAGATCTTGAAGGGCCGGTCACTGATCAACTCGATGTTCTCCCAGCCGATGACCTCACCGCTCAGCGCGTGGAGTTTGGAGTAGCGCGGGGAAACATTAATCACCTTCGAGGCGTCGAGGCTGACCGTCTTCGCGATCACCGCCCCCCACCCTTCTTTAAAAGCGCGGTTGATCACGCTGAGATTCGTGCCCGGCGGACCGGAGCCGATGACGAAAGGATTGGGAAGTTTCAGGCCGTCGACAGTGGTGGCGAGAGTGGGCATGGGGAAAAGAAAGCAAGAGCCGTGCGAGCGCGGAGAGGAAGGAAGCGCGGTGGGGTTGAAACGCGGGTGGGTCGCGAGAAACGTGGCGTGACGCCCTGCCGTTTCCAAGACACAAACCCAGCACAAGACCATGAGCCTCTTACTCAATCCCCAACGAACGATTGCAGAGCTCAAGGAACTGCGCGCTCTGACCGGCGACGAGAATGGCGCACAACGCGTGGCGTTCACGACGACATGGGTAAAGGCGCGCGCCTGGCTCCGCGAAAAACTCGCCGCGCTACCGGTCGAGGTGCACGCCGACGCCGCCGGCAATCTCTGGGCGACACTTCCCGGTGATTCGCCAAAAGCGCTCCTTATCGGCGGGCATATCGACTCCGTCCCGAATGGCGGCTGGCTCGACGGATGCCTCAACGTGCTGGCGGGATTGGAGATTTTGCGGCGGATCAACGCGGAATATGACGGCAGGCCGCCGGTCACCGTGCGACTCGTGGATTGGGCGGACGAAGAGGGCGCGCGTTTTGGAAAAAGCTTGTTCGGGTCGTCCGCCTGCTCGGGATATCTGAACCTCAACGAAGCGCGGGGGCTGAAGGACAAGGCGGGCGTGAGTCTGCCGGAGGCGCTGCGCAACGTCGGCATCGACTTCGAGCGCGTGAAAGAAAGCGGCGCGGAATTAAAAAATGCCGCGGCTTACCTGGAGTTGCACATCGAACAAGGGCCGGTGCTGTTGGATTTGGATCTGCCGCTCGGGGCGGTGCTGGGTACGTTTGGCGTTGAGCGACACGCGATTACTTTTCGAGGACAGGCCGCCCATTCCGGCAGCACGCCGATGAACCGGCGCCGCGACGCGTTTCTCGCCGCGGCAAAAATGAGCCCGGAGATCTATCGGATCGCGGAAAACCACGGCGGCGTTTGCACGATCGGGTCGTGCACGACGAAGCCCGGAATCGTCACGAGCGTGGTGGAGGAATGCCGGATCACGCTCGACCAGCGGCATCTCGACGCGGCGGCCCTCGCGCGAATGCTCGTGGACGCGCGGGCCGCCAGCGAGCGCTTCGCCCGGGAAGGTAACGTGCGCGTGGCGTGGGAGCGCCTCTGGCAGATCGAGCCCGTCCTGTTCAATCGCGAGTTGGTGGAGCTGTGCGACCGCGCGATCGCGGAAACCTGCGACGGCAAAACCCACCGCCTGCCCTCGGGTCCGCTCCATGACGCGGCCGAGGTGGCGCGGGCCGGCGTCCCGACCGTGATGATGTTCGTGCAGAGCCTGCACGGGATCAGTCACAACAAAATCGAGGACACGCGCTAGGAGCACCTCGCGTTGTGCGTGAACGCTTTCGACACCCTCGCGACGAAGACGATGCGCTGGATCTCGGACCGCGGTTAAGGAGTGTCTTCAAAACCACCCGACCCAGTTTCTGTCATTCTGAGACTGAGACCAACGCGAGGCGTCGGGGATTCGTCCAATGAACGATCTTCACCCACCCAATTGTCATCCTGAGACGGGAAGGAATCAGAAATTTCCGTGGAGCGGCAATGAACCACCCAATCCTCGGATTTTGTCTCGCGAAGGAGGTGAAGGAGACGAAGGCATTACTTCGTTTCCTTTGCTTCCTTCGCGAGACCACTTCTGCGTTCATTGGCAGTGAAGCGAAGAGCCTGGAGCCAGCGGCTGGCGAAGATGGTTTTCTCGAGGACTTTTTCGACGGGAAAATCGGACTTGGACATGGAGGAAGGGAAAGGCGTGGACGGAGGAGAAAGGTTGCAGCAAATCCCCCCGCACCGAACGGCGGCAAGAAAAAGGTGCGCATTAGGCCGCGCCCGGTTTTCCGGGCACCGGGAAGTTTGTCACTTATCACGTGACAAACCGGAAACGGGGGAACGCGTTGCCATTGCGGGCTGGTCGCGGGGGCAGGATCGCGTTTCTCTCGCCAGGATGTCCCCCGCCGCCACCGCGCCCACGTTTCGTGAAGCCCTGCGTTTCTGGCTGAAGCTGGGCTTCATCAGCTTCGGCGGGCCGACCGGCCAGATCGCGATCATGCACACCGAGTTGGTCGAAAAAAAGAAGTGGATCGGTGAACAGCGTTTTCTCCACGCGCTCAATTACTGCATGCTCCTGCCCGGCCCCGAAGCGACGCAGCTCGCGACGTACTGCGGCTGGCTGCTGCACCGCACGTGGGGCGGCATCGCGGCCGGCGTGCTCTTCGTAGTTCCTGCCGCCATTCTCCTCTGGGCCTTGAGCTGGGTGTATGTGGCGTACGGAACGGTCCCCTGGATCGCCGCGATTTTTTATGGCCTGAAACCGGCGGTCACGGCGATCGTCGCCGCCGCGGTGCTCCGCATCGGCCGGCGCGCGTTGAAAAATGAAACGATGTGGGCCCTCGCGGCAGCGGCTTTCACGGCGATCTTTTTTTTCAACGTCCCCTTCCCGGCGATCGTCGGCGGGGCGGCGTTGCTGGGCTGGATCGGCGGAAAATATTTCCCACAAAAATTTCCCGCCAGTGCCGGACACAGCGCCACCCCTGGCGGCTCAGTGATCGACGACTCGCATCAATCGGCGGGGCACACGCAGCCCTCGTTCGCTCGCGCCGTAAAGGTGATCGCCGTGTCGGTCGCGCTCTGGTGGGCACCCATTGTCATCGCGGGCCTTTGGCAGGGACGGGACGGCGTGCTGGCGCAGGAAGGGATTTTTTTCAGCAAGGCCGCGATGGTCACGTTCGGCGGGGCGTACGCCGTGCTCCCATATGTTGGGCAGCAGGCGGTGGAAAACTACGGCTGGCTCACCGCGCCGCAGATGCTCGATGGGCTGGGACTCGCCGAGACGACGCCGGGGCCGCTGATCATGGTCGTGCAGTTCGTGGGATTTCTGGGCGCGTGGAATCACCCGGGAGGACTGAGCCCGCTCGCCGCGGCCACGCTGGGCGCGGCGATCACGACGTGGGCGACCTTCGTGCCTTGTTTCCTCTGGATCTTTCTTGGCGCGCCACACATCGAGCAGATGCGGGGCAACACCCGGCTCGGGAGCGCGCTCACCGCGGTCACGGCTTCGGTGGTCGGCGTGGTGTTGAATCTCGCGGTGTGGTTCGGACTGCACGTGTTTTTCCCCACGCGAGGCGCGGCCGACTGGTTTGCCGTCGCACTCGCGGCGGTGGCATTCGTGGCGATGGAGCGCTTCAAGGCGGGAGTGATCCCGGTGGTGTTCGCCAGCGGATTGGCGGGATTGCTTTGGAGCTTCGTGCCGTGAAAGCGCCGCCCGCAGCGCATCACGCAGCCACCGAAATTTCTTAACACCGGCCGCCCCACCTCACAGTTTCACCCCAACACCTATGCCCGAAGCTGTCGCCCGCTCCAAATTTTCCTGCCCGGCGTGCGGCGCGGAAGCGATCTGGAATCCGGAAAAAAAAGCGCTCGTCTGCTCGTTCTGTGGCACGACTTCGCCGGCAAACGTCGAGCTCACCGGCTTCAGCACTACGGAGACGATCGTCGAGCACGACCTCGCGACCGCGTTGCGTTCGATTCCGGATTCCGCGCGTGGATGGCAGGCGGAGAAAACGGAAGTGCGCTGCCAGAGTTGCCAGGCGATCTCGGTGTTCGATTCCACCCGCGTCGGCCAGCGCTGTGATTTTTGCGGCTCCTCGGCGCTCGTGCCCTACGAAGAGGTGAAAGCGGCATTCCGGCCGGAAAGTTTGCTCGAGTTCAAACTCGCCGAGACTCAGGTGCGGGATGCGATCAAGGGATGGCTGAAGTCGCGCTGGTTCGCCCCGAACGCGCTGAAGAGCCGCGCGGCGACGGACACGGTGAAGGGAATCTACATTCCGTACTGGACGTTTGATGCCCAGGTCCACGCCGCTTGGACCGCTCTGAGCGGCTATTATTATTACGAGACGGAAAGCTACACCGACAGCAAGGGCCAGCGTCAGACGCGGCAGGTTCGAAAAACCCGTTGGGTGCCAAGCTCTGGGCAACTTGATCATTTTTTCGATGATGCCCTCGTGGCTGCTTCGCGTGGCGTCGACCCGGATCTCCTTGGCGGCATCGAGCCGTTTCCGACGCGGACGAATCTCAAACCCTACAACCCCGGTTTTCTCTCGGGCTGGGTGGTCGAGCGGTATCAGATCGACCTGCTTGCCGCCGCGCGCACCGCCCGCGAGCGGATGGATGCCGAGCTTCGCCAGCTCTGCGCCGGACAAGTCCCCGGCGATACTCATCAGAATCTCGAAGTCTCCGCGGACTATTCTGGGCAGACGTTCAAACACATCCTCGTGCCTGTTTGGCTGCTCACGTACCATTTCCACGGAAAACCCTTTCAAGTCGTGATCAACGGCTACACGGGAACCATCGCCGGGCGTTACCCGAAGAGCTGGCTGAAGATCAGCCTGACGGTGATGGCGGTGTTGATCGTCGTGCTGCTGTTCGTGTGGTTCCAAAGCCAGCGGTGATACTCGCGGCATTTCTTCCGAAAACAGGATTGATTCGCCCTTCCGCCCGCTTCACGTTCCCGCCCCTGAGTGGGACGCTTAGCTCAGTTGGTTAGAGCACCTGCTTCACACGCAGGGGGTCGGCGGTTCGAGTCCGCCAGCGTCCACCAGCCTTCGCTCGCTGCGCGAGGCACGGCTCGGCCAGCCGGTCATCTTCGACCCAGTTTATGGCGGCGAAAACCTCTGCCCGCGAAGGCTGTCGTGACGTCCGTCATAAATGAGCTGCAGGTGCCGCGCGTTCCAATGCCCGCGAGGGAGAAGCTTTTATTAATTTTCTTCCCTCTGCGCCACGTTCAGCCCGCCACGCCCGAGGGGTCTGTCAGGATTCGGCCGCACCCACGTCCCTATGCGCAGGCTCGACGAGAAACGGCTCGAGCAATCTCCCCGGCAATTTCAAACTCGCTCCAGCCTGTTGTCGGGTTCGCAAGCACATGCCAGTCACAATTATTCGGCGCGCCCCTTCCGCATGCCCCAAAGCGCGGAAGATGAGACGGAACTGGGTCGGCTAATCCGCATCCGTCATTCACTGCCCGGTTGATTTCGCTTTGACGCGCAACGGCCCTTTAAGCCGAACTGATCCCGCCATCATGATTATCTTTGCCCATCGGCTCCAGACGGTTTGCACGGGAAAAACTCTCCGCATCATCGCCGCCGCCGCGAAAAGTGCGTTCGAGTTCCGACTCTTGGACGACGGTAACGAAAGCTCCACCCGGGAGACGGGTTTTGGCTGCCACTGGGTCGATCTGCCAACGGCGGAAATGCAGGCGGGGACCGCCGTCGTCTTCACGTTTCAATGGGCGGAAAATTGGGAGGAGCACAACTTCACCGTCAGGATCATTTCCTCTCCGAAAAGCGGTGAGTGATAACGGTCGCGTCACCTGAATCATGGAACTGAATTTTGGCCGGATCGAAGTCCTCCTGCTGATCGCGGCGATCGTCGCCATGGTGGTGCGAAAGTTTCACCTGCCCTACACCGTGGGACTGACCATCGCGGGTGCCGCGCTCGCGTTTGCCCCGCTGTCCTCGGAGCTAAAACTGACGAAGGAGCTGATCTTCACGGCATTCCTGCCCCCGTTGATTTTCGAGGCCGCGTTTAACATGCAATGGCGGGAATTGCGCCGCGACGCGGGGATCATTGCGACCCTGGCTACCTTCGGCGTGGTGCTGGCCGCGGGAGTTACGACGCTCGGACTTCACTATGGAGTTGGGTGGCCCTGGGCTTCGTCGGTTTTGCTCGGTTTGCTGATCTCGGCCACCGATCCCGTTTCGGTGATTGCGACGTTCAAGGAGGCGGGCGTGACGGGCCGCCTGCGCCTGCTCGTCGAATCGGAAAGTTTGTTTAACGACGGAACGGTCGCCGTGCTCTATGGCGTCGCGCTCGCGGCGGCGAGCGGCGGCACGATCAGCGCGGGTGGAGCGACGGGAAATTTTTTCTGGGTGGTGGCCGGCGGTGTTCTCTGCGGCCTGGGGGTCGGCGGGGCGGTGCTCCTTCTCGCCGGACGCACCGAGGATCACCTCGTCGAACTCACCTTCTCGACCGTGGCCGCCTACGGCTCTTTTTTGATGGCGGAGCATTTTCATCTTTCGGGCGTACTCGCGACGCTCACGGCGGGGGTGTTGATCGGGAACACCGGCCACATGGGCGCGTTCTCCGACCGCGGACGCAATGCCGTGGCCGCTTTTTGGGAGTATGCCGGGTTTGTGGCCAACTCCCTGATTTTTCTCCTGATCGGCATGCGCCTCGTCGCGCAACATGTCTTCGGCGTGCTCCCGGTCGCGTCACTCGTTGTGGCTCTCGTGCTGATCGGCCGCGCCATCGCGGTGTATGGGAGCTGCGCGCTCTTTGCCGGATCCCACCAGCGCGTGTCGCCAAAGCATCAGCACATCCTCGTCTGGGGCGGACTGCGCGGAGCCCTGGCCCTGGCGCTGGCCCTCGGTTTGCCGGAGACGGTGCCCCTGAACGACCAGATCGTTTCGGTGGCGTTCGCGGTGGTGGCGTTTTCTCTCGTGGTGCAGGGCGTCACGATGACGCCATTTCTCCGCCGCATGGGCGAGATCGGCTCCGCCGCCGAGGGAAAATAATCTTCATGAAATTAAAATTGATAAAAATCAGGGACCAACTCGCGGATTCGTTTTGGTTTCTGCCGACCGTGATCGCGACGCTCGCGGCGGCCGGCGCGCTGGGTCTCGTCACACTCGACCAGGCTCTCGGCTCCGACTGGATTCGCAAGATGGGCTGGATCTGGTCGGGCGGAGCCGAGGGAGCGCGCAGCGTCCTCGCGGTCGTCGCCGGTTCGGTGATGACCGTCGTTTCGATCGTGTTTTCCCTCACCATCACCACCCTCGCCCAAACCTCTTCGCACTATGGGCCGCGGGTACTGCGGAACTTCACTTCCGACCGCGGCGTGCAATTCACGCTGGGCACCTTCATCGCCACCTTCGTCTACTGCCTGCTCGTGCTGCGCACCGTGCGTTCGGTCGAGGAGGCGATATTTGTGCCGTACATCGCGGTCAACGTGGGCGTGCTCATGGCCATCGCGGCGTTGGGAGTTTTGATTTATTTCATCCATCACGTTTCCCAAATCATCCAGGCGGAGAACTTGATCGCCTCGGTGGGCCGCGATTTTCAGGAGTCGCTGCCCCTGCTTTTTCCGGAACGCGTCGGCGTGGCCCCGGGAACCGCGCCGGCGCCCGATGACGCCGATTGGCAGCAGGCGCAGGAAGTGGAAGCGGACGAAAATGGCTACATGCAGCGCGTGGACGACGCGCAGTTGATGGCGCTCGCCACCCAGCATGATCTGCAAATCAAACTGGAAAAACGTCCCGGTGAATTCATCACCAAAGGTATCCCCATGCTGCGGATCCTCCCGGAATCCCACGTCACCCCGGAGATCCGGTGCGCGCTGCTCGGCTGTTTCGTCATCGGAGAACACCGAACGCCCTTTCAGGATGCGCTCTATTCCCTGCAGCAGCTGGTTGAAATCGCCGCCCACGCGTTGTCGCCCGGCATCAACGAGCCCTTCACCGCCATGACCTGCGTCGACTGGATCGGTGCGTCGCTGCGCGGCGCCGCCGGCCGGGATCAACCTGCGGCCGCGCGCTGCGACGAAGAGGGGCGGGTGCGCGTCGTGGCCCGCCCGGTCAAATTCGAAGAAATGGTCAGCACCTCCTTCGATCAAATCCGCAGTTATGGCGCCGGCAGTTTCACGCTGTTGATGGCGTTGGTTTCCACCATCGCGAGTCTTCTGCCCTACGTGCGAGCCCCCGCTGATCGCGCGGCGCTTATCCGACAAACGCGGTTGATCGCAGAAAACGCCGGACAAATCCAAAACCCCCTGGACCGTGCCCAGCTCGTTGCCTTCCTGCGTGAAAAAATGGAGGGGCTTGCCGTGAACCCTTGACGACGATCAGTGCGATTCGGAGCCCGCTGGCCGATGAGCCGGGGAACCGTCTGAGGTCGCCCCCAACCGGCTTCTCCGCGGCGTTAGCGCCTTGTTTTACTTCAGTCGCACCGCGCGTTTTCGGTTCGGGTAAAGCGTCCGGCAGATCTCGCAGATCGTGCCGTCGCAGCCGCGCGCGGGGCAGTGCTCCCGTCCGTAATAAATGATCCGCAGGTGCAGCGGGTTCCAATGTTCGCGCGGGAAAAGTTTTTTCAGATCGGCTTCGGTCTGCACCACGTTGCGCCCGCTCGTCAGGCCCCAGCGCTGCGCGAGGCGGTGGATATGAGTGTCCACGGGAAACGCCGGCACGCCGAACGCCTGCGCCATCACCACGCTGGCAGTCTTGTGTCCCACTCCGGGCAACGCCTCCAACTCCTCGAAAGTCCGCGGCACCTGTCCGCCGTGCTGTTCCACGAGAATCCGCGAAAGCCCCCCGATCGCCTTCGCTTTCTGCGGCGACAACCCGCACGGGCGGATGACGCGCTGAATCTCCGCGACCGGCACGTGTTGCATTTTCTCCGGCGTGTCCGCCAGCGCCCAGAGGTGCGGCGTTACGAGGTTTACCCGTTTGTCGGTGCATTGCGCCGAAAGCAAAACCGCCACGAGCAACGTGTACGCATCGCGATGCACGAGCGGGATTCCGGGCGCCGGATAAAGCTCCGCCAATCGACGGTCCACGAATGCGGCGCGCTCCACCCGGGAGCTGAAGGTTTTCGGCTGGTCCATACCGTCGCCCACAACAGAGCGGCTTCGTTCCGGGAAACAATTCCTTAATTGCCCGCCCACATCCAAAAGCGGTTGCGCGAGCCCCGCCCTGTCCTACCGTCCGCGGATATGTCCTCGCACCGCGACCTGCTCGCACCGCCCGACACCTTTGCCCGTCGCCACACTGGGGATAACTCCGCCGACCGTGCCGCCATGCTCGGAACGCTCGGCTACGCGTCCCTCGACGCCCTCATTGATGCCGCCGTGCCTCCCCCTATCCGGCGCGAAGAACTTAACCTGCCCGCCGCCTGCGCGGAAAGCACCGCTCTCACGGAGCTGCGCGGAATCGCCACGCAAAACCAGGTTTTCCGCAGTCTGATCGGCATGGGTTATTACGACACCCTCACTCCCGGCGTCATCCAGCGCACCATCCTCGAAAACCCCGGCTGGTACACGGCTTATACTCCTTACCAAGCTGAGATTTCCCAGGGACGCCTCGAGGCCCTCCTGAATTTTCAAACGCTTGTCACCGACCTCACGGGACTGGAAATCGCCAACGCCTCCATGCTCGACGAAGGCACCGCCGCCGCCGAGGCGATGATGATGTGTCACCGGCTCAAGGAAGGCGACGCCTCCGCGCACCGCGTGTTCTTCGTTTCGGACAAATGCCATCCGCAGACGATCGACATCGTCAAAACCCGCGCCACCCCACTCGGCATCGAGTTGGTGGTCGGCGATCATCTGACCTATCAGCCGGCCGCGAACTGCTTCGGCGTCCTCGTCCAATATCCCGATACCACGGGCAGCGTCCAGGATTTCCAGGGATTCTTCGCCGCCGCGCACGAGGTCGGTGCCTTCACGATCGTCGCCACCGATCTCCTCGCTCTCACCTTGCTTCGTGCTCCCGGTGAGTTTGGGGCGGACGTCGCGGTGGGGTCGGCGCAACGCTTCGGCGTGCCCATGGGATTTGGCGGACCGCACGCGGGTTTTCTCGCGACGAAGGATGCCTTCAAACGCCAGATGCCGGGCCGGCTCGTCGGCGTTTCCAAAGATGCGCACGGGGATCCGGCCATGCGTCTCGCGCTCGGCACGCGCGAGCAACACATCCGCCGCGACAAGGCCACGTCGAACATCTGCACCGCGCAGGTGTTGCTCGCCGTGATGGCGTCGATGTACGCCGTCTATCACGGGCCGGAAGGATTGAAGCGAATTGCGCGCCGCATCAAACTCCTCACCGGCCTCGTCGCGAAAGGACTCACGGCACTGGGTGCAAAGGTAAACGCGGAGCCCGTGTTCGACACGCTCACGATCAGCAATGTCGCCGCGGAGCGCGTTCACGCCGCCGCCACGGCGAAGAAGTTCAACCTGCGCCGCATCGACACCTACACGGTCGGACTCTCGCTCGACGAAACCACGACCACGGAGGACGTACAGCTTATCCTGGGATTTTTCGGTGAAACGAAACTGGCGGACGCTGACAGCATCGCTGCGGATTTCGCCACGCCCCATGCGCGCACCTCGCCGTTTCTGACCGCAGCAACGTTCAACCGCTACCACACCGAGCACGAGATGCTCCGCTACATCAAGCGACTCGAGGCCAAGGATCTCTCGCTGGTTCACTCCATGATTTCACTCGGCTCCTGCACGATGAAACTGAACGCCACGAGCGAGATGTTTCCCGTCACGTGGCCGGAATTCGGTCGCCTGCATCCTTTTGCTCCCGGCGAACAGACGCGTGGCTACGCCAAACTTTTCCGCGATCTCGAAACCTGGCTGGCCGAGATCACCGGCTTCGCCGCCATCTCCCTGCAGCCGAACGCGGGCTCGCAGGGGGAATACGCCGGGCTGCTTGTGATCCGGGCGCATCACGAAGCACGTGGTGAAAGCCATCGGAATGTCTGTTTGATCCCAACGAGCGCCCACGGCACGAATCCGGCCAGCGCCGCCATGTGCGGTTTTAAGGTTGTCGCGGTCGCCTGCGATGCGAATGGCAACATCGACGTCGGCGACCTGAACGCGAAAGCCGCCGCGCACGCGAATGATCTCGCTGCGTTGATGGTGACTTATCCGAGCACGCACGGCGTGTTCGAAAGCACGATCAAGGATATCTGCGCCACCATTCACGCGCACGGCGGACAGGTTTACATGGATGGCGCCAACATGAACGCGCAGGTGGGACTCACTTCGCCCGGCCACATCGGCGCCGACGTTTGCCACCTCAATCTCCACAAGACCTTTTGCATTCCCCACGGCGGCGGCGGCCCCGGCATGGGCCCGATCGGAGTCGCGGCGCACCTTGCGCCTTATCTGCCCGGCCATCCCGTGGTTTCGCCTCCATCGAAAATCGAGAATCCAAAATCGAAAATCGGCGCCATCTCCGCCGCACCGTGGGGCAGCGCGAGCATCCTCGTCATCTCGTGGATGTATATCCGGATGATGGGCCCCGAAGGCCTCACCGAGGCAACCAAGGTGGCGATCCTCAACGCCAACTTTGTGGCAAAACGCCTCGAGAGTTTCTTCCCCGTGCTTTACCGCGGCAACGCGGGCCTGATCGCGCACGAGTGCATCGTGGATCTGCGGGGTTGGAAAAAACACGGTGTCGAAGTCGAAGACGCCGCGAAACGTCTGATGGATTACGGCTATCACGCGCCGACGATGTCGTTTCCCGTGCCCGGGACATTCATGATCGAACCGACGGAGAGCGAAGCGAAGAGCGAGCTCGACCGTTTCTGCGACGCGCTGATCTCGATTCATGGCGAGATGCAGGCCGTGGCGAACGGCGAAGCCGACAAAACCAATAATCCCCTGAAGCACGCTCCACACACCGCGAAGGTGGTCTGCAGCGACGAATGGGATCGCCCCTACACCCGCGAACTCGCCGCGTTTCCCTCGCCCGCCACGCGCCTAAGCAAATTCTGGCCCGCCGTCGGCCGCGTGGACAACGTCTACGGCGACCGCAACCTCGTCTGCTCCTGCGTGGGCATGGAGGCGTACGCGACGCCAGCGGCGAACGCCTGAGGTTAAACCACGGCGGCCAGGCTCATTTGCTTTGCCGCGGTGGCGAGCGCGCGGTCGCGGGTCCAGATGACGAGACCGTCGATCCTGGCGGCGGCGAGCAACTGGACATCGGCCCATGACAATCCCCGGCCGGAAAGCTGGTGTTGCTCCAGGAGATGCAGTCCTTCGGCGAGATCGATCTCGTCTGCGCCCGGCAGTTTTTGCAGATGAAGCAGAACTTCGGTTCGGTGCTTCAGTCGGCCGGCCGCGAGTTCGCCGATGACGACGGTATGTGTCCAAACCTGTCCGCTTCCCAGCAAACCTATGAGCTGCGGATGAGCGCGGTGGAAATGGTCGATCCACACCGAAGTATCGACCAGCACCTTCATGCGCGGGCGGGAGTTTTGCGCCGCGGTGCGCCGGCGGCTTTGCGGTCCTGCCCGCCCAACGCCGCCAGCCGTGCGGCGGCTTCACGCTGAATCAGCGCGCGCAGCCCTTCGTGCAACAAAGCCGTTTTCTCCTTCAAACCGGAATACTCGCTCGCCTCGGCGACCAGGGCGTCATCCAGGTTAAGCGTCGTTCTCATGCAGACGAAGCTGCACGCTCGGTCTGCATGGTCAAGGCGCCGCCTGCGCCGGAACGATTCAGAAGAGTTCACCGCGAAACCACCAAACCCACGATTGGCTCGTCCCCAAACGTTGATAATTTTTTCGACCGGCGACCTCACGGAGAGCGATGCGAAAATGAGCGAGAGATCATTCCGCGTTGCGCGCATTTCGATTCATGGAGAGGTGCAAGCGGTTGCGAACGGCGAAGCCAAAAAAACAATAACGCGCTGAAAAACGCGCCGCCCCCGCGAAGGTCGTGTGCCGCGACGATTGGGATCGCCCCTACTCGCGCAAGCGCGCCGGCGTTCCCGTCGCCCGCGACGCGCCTGAGCAAATTCTGGCCCGCCGTGGGCCGCGTGGACAACGTCTACGGCGACCGCAACGTCCTCTGCTCCTGCGTGGGCATGGAGGTGTTCGCGGAGGCGAAGTAGGGCTGGGTCCGACCAGCCAAGCGTTTGCCGCTCGCCTAACGATCCAAACCCACGTCCGGATGGCGTGCAGTGTGAATCACGCTCAGAAATTCCACGAGATTGTCATCGGGACGAATCCGGTAGCGGATCGTGTATCGAAAACGGGAAAGCACAAAACGCCGGATAGCGCCGCGCCACGGTCGCCACCTTTCCGGCGCCTCCATGATCGTTTCGACACCAGCCTCAGCCTCGTCGAGAAACTGCCGGCCAAAATCACCGCGCTGTTGTTCGAGATAGCCCGCGGCCGCAATTAACTCGGACTCGAAGCCCGGGTGGAACCAGCGCTTCACGAAAGTGCAGCACGTGCCTTGGCGAAAACCTCCGCCTGCGTCCTGGGCTGCACCACCCCGCGGGCAAATTCTTGCGACCGCCCAAAAGCCATCGCATCTGCGGTCTCATCATCGAGCTCAGCCAATCGACGGCGAATCTCGTCGCGTTCAGCGATGGAAAGCTTCGACAGCTCGGCGAGAATCTCAGCTTTGCTCATGGCGGGAACCCTAGCTCGGGAAAGCCCTCCTGCAAGTGCGGGCTTACCCCGATTCGCGCGGACTTCCGGGTGCCGCGGCCGCGAGCGTGAGCAAGTGGAGGGGCCAAGCTCCGGATCATCCCGGCCCGCCACGTACGTGAGCAAATTCCAGCCCGCCGTCGGCCGCGCGGATAACGTCTACGGCGACGACAACCTCGTCTGCTCCTGCGTGGGCATGGAAGCGTACGCGGAGGCGAAATAGTCTTGTCGTCCGGTTCGCCGCCGCGCTTGACCAAGGTGTAACCGGTGACACCTTGGCCGGCCATGAAGACGATTTCGATCAAGCAGCTCCACGCCGAAACCGGTCGCTGGGTCCGCGCGGCGAAAAAGGAAACCATCGTGGTGACGGATCATGGCGAGAAGATTGCCACGCTTCAGCCGCATCTGGCAGCAGACGAGCCGCGTCCCGTTTTTACGCTAAAAAATCGCGGTTTCCGTCCGAAATTCCCCGGCGATTCCACCCTTTTTATTTCTGAAGATCGCGACGGGCGATGACCTACCTTGATGCTTCCTATTTGGTAAAGCTCTACGCGGACGAACCAGGAGCCGAAGCCGTAATCGCTTGGGCGGAGGGAAAAGGCTCCTTCACTTGCGCTGTCCACGGGCGGCTGGAACTTTTTTTCCGCCTTCAAACGACATCAAAGGGAGGGTTCGCTCACGACTTCCCGCTTCCAGGCGCTTGCCCGTAAAGTGCAGCGGGACGAAGCCTCGGGCCTCGTTCGGTGGCTGCCAATCGGCACCGAACTCGTTGCATCCGCCTGCCAGCAGATGGTGGCGCTTCCCCCCTCGGTCTATCTCCGCGCCGCCGATGCCTTACACCTCGCCTGCGCGGCGGACGCTGGTCTGAAGGAAATCTACAGCCACGACCGCCACCTACTCGCGGCCGCTCCGCACTTTAAGCTCAAGGGCATCGACGTGATCAAGGCGAACGCCTGACCTTTACGCGGCTCGTCACATGTGCTCCTCAACGGATGCCGGCCGGCTCTTCGGGTGTGAGCTTGGTCAACTGCGACGGAATTTCCTCAACGCTCATGTTGCGGGAAGCTCATAGCGGCGCTGAAGGCGTCAGCCGTGGTTTCCGGGCGGCCCACTTCCGGGCCAGCCTGCGAGAGGCGCACTCGCCGGAGTTTGCCCGAGTCGATGCAGCCGGTAGCTCGGTGGTTGTTTGGAGTGCATGACGGCCACCCAAATTTTGTCCGGTTTCACGACATAAAGCTGACACTGCCGATGGAGGGGTGTTGGGGCTAGCCGGGACCAACTATTGTCCGCCGTGGCAAACAACACGGCGAAGCGTCTGATAGCGCGTCTGAGGGAACTCAGGGAGGCGTACGGACTCAGCCAGGAGGCCTTCGCCGAGCGGGCGGGGCTCAAATACAAACATTATCAGTCGATCGAAGCCGGCCGGAAAATCGAAATGCGGCTCTCGACTCTTCAGAAGCTGGCCAAGGCGTGCGGAATGGAGCTCTGGGAACTGCTGCAGCTCGACACCACGCCGGCAATTCTCTCCGAGGATCCACCGAAGAACGCGGACGCCAAACCCACACGCCGCCGGCGAACGAAGTAGCGGAGGAGCGTAAGCCAAGGCCGCCGCGGACCCATCCGGGACAATCTGCCACCCGCGAATCACGCCCTCGCCGCGAATGAAACCTGGTGGAGCTGCCTACGATCTGAACGACAGCTCGCTTCAAAGCCCACACCAGTACCATCTCCCGACTCGGACATTCGCGCCGATTCGCGTGAATAGTGGGAAATCTTCTGCAGAGTTCCTCTGAGCCGGAACGTTGCCGCCGGTTGTTGGTACAACGGGAGCACGGAGTTCGCAAAGAGGAGACCAATACCCGGATATTCTGATCCATCCAATTGAACCACGGATGGACACCCGATGAACCCGGATCCTCCGAGCGCGAACGAAGCAATGAAACGCTTTCCTCGCATTCGCCGACCAGTTCGCGGTCCACGGCCTTTCGGCTCCGATTTCTTTCCCTCTGTATCCGTGTGCATTCGTGTTCATCCGTGGTTCTCTCCTGAATGTTTCTGGCTGAGACTCACTCCACGTTCGCATCATCCCCTGAAGGGCGTGCTGAAACGGTAGCGGCGGTCCCTGTCCGCTGTCTGTGTCCATGCCTAGCCGGCGGTCGGTTGACAGGTGCTGTTCAGCGAAACACGGTTCGAACGTCATGGCCAAGCCCCGCAAAGTCGAAGAGCCCGGTGCGCCGTATCACACCGCGCCGAAGCTGCCCGCGCCCAAAGCGCCGGGGCCGGTTCAACCTGCCGTGCGCTACGCTCGACCGGAAGACGTCCAGAAAGCGGCGGACAAGATTTTCGCGGAACGGAAAGAGCTGTTTCGCAAGCTTGCACAGTGAGCGAGCCGGTTTTTCTGTCTGAAGCCGACGTTCTCGGCCTGCACCGTCGCGGCCTCGAACAGCAGGGCGGCATGGACGGCTTGCGCGACCCCGGCGCGTTCGCATCTGCGCTTCACCAACCGGAAGCAGTTTGGTTTTACGCCCAAGGTGATCTTCGAACTAGCCGCTACCTACGCATTTCATATCGCTCAAAACCAGCCTTTCATCGATGGCAACAAGCGTGCCGCGATCGCAATTGCCCTCGCGTTCCTTGAACTTAACGCGGTGAACACCTCGCCCTGCCCCGACGAAATCTTTTACGATGCCATGATCGGAATCGCCGAGAAACGCCTCGATAAGACCGGACTCGCCGCCGTGTTTCGTTCGCAGCTCGGGCAGTGAAACATGGGGTGTATCTGCAGTGCCGCGCGGGCAGTGCGCGTAGGGTTTTATTTTCCGGCTTTCAACTTTCCTTCCGCGACTTTCAACTCGGCCGATGCGCCTCATTCGTCACCTCACCCCGGCAGGTCCGGACTACGCCGCTCTTCGTCCCGACGGCTCAGCCCGCGAAATTGCCGGCGACATTTTCGGAAACTTTCTCGTGACCGATCGGGCAATTACCCTCGGGAAGATTTTGGCGCCGGTGACGCCGACCAACATCCTGTGCATCGGACTCAACTACCGAAAACACGCCGAGGAAGGCGGACGCGGCGCGCCCGATCACCCCGTGCTTTTCATCAAGCCGACGAGCACGCTCCAGAACCCCGGCGATCCGATCGAGATCCCCCAAAAGCTCGCCAGCACCGAGGTGGATTACGAGTGCGAGCTCGCAGTCGTCATCGGAAAGACCTGCAAGAATGCCACGCGCGCCAACGCGCTCGATTACGTCCTCGGCTACACCTGTGCGAACGATGTCTCGGCTCGCGACTGGCAGCAGCGTTTCGGTGGCAGCCAATGGTGCCAGGGAAAAAGTTTCGACACCTTCTGCCCGCTGGGGCCCGTGCTCGTGACCGCGGATGAAATTCCTAATCCGAATGCGCTCCGAATCAAAACCGTGCTCAATGGCGAGACGCTCCAGGACTGGAACACGAACGACATGATCTTCGATGTGCCGACGCTCATCGAATTCCTGAGCGGCAGCAAAACCCTGCTGCCCGGCACCGTGATTCTCACCGGCACGCCTCACGGCGTCGGCTTCGCGCGCAAGCCGCCCGTCTTCATGAAGGCGGGCGACAGCGTCAGCATTGAGATCGAGAACATCGGCACGCTCACCAACCCGGTGGTCGACGAAAAGCTTTGAGGGCGTTTGCGACGGTCGCGCTCTCCCTCGTGAAAAAAATCCGCATCGCCGATCTGCCGTGGGAGGAATCGAAATCTCCCACCGGCAAATACCAGTCGTCGTTCCAAAACGTTTCCCTCGCACTCGGCGGAAAGCGCGACGTCGGAACTTGGGGCGGCGGCCATCCCTTCGACCTGCAGGTGCGACGCGTTCCGCCCGGCGCCGCCGTCTGCCCGCAACACGCCCATACCGTGCAATGGGAACTCTTCGTGGTGTTAAGCGGCACCGCCACGATTCGCGCTGATCACGAGACCCACACCGTGCAAGCGGGAGAAGCCTTCGTGCAACCTCCGGGAGTCGCTCACCAAATCATCAACTCCGGCACGGAAGATTTCGTTTTCCACGTCATCGCGGACAACTCTCCAGCCGACAGCACCTACTATCCAAACTCGAACAAGTGGCAGATGAAGCCGCAGCGGAAACTCTTCCGCATGACCGAGGTGGACTACTTCGACGGCGAAGAGTGAACGCCCTCTCGCTAGACTAGGATTTCTTCGGAGCGAGCAACTTTTCCCGGGCGACCGCCCAAAGCAGGAACGTCAACACGGCGAAGGGTACGAGGGTCAGTGCGTCGGCATACGGGCCTTCGAAAAACGGATTGTGCTCGGCCGACCATTTCGAAATCGCGGTGTCGATCCAGCTGAGCTGCGGCACTCCGGCAAGGAACGCGATCACGATGCCCGCAATCGCGCCTCCGGCAATGTAACCGGAGGCCAGGAGCACCCCGGGGCTCTTGTCGCTTTCCTGCGCGAACTCGTCGGCGTTCATCTTCTCGTAGACCGGTCGTTGCCGCAGGCGTCGATCCGCCAGCCAGCGCACCATTCCGCCAATAAAAATTGGCGAAGACGCGGAAAGCGGGAGGTAAACGCCAACCGCGAAAGCAAGCGCCGGCACGAACGAAAGCTCCAACGTGACCGCGATCATCACCCCCAACAGCACGAGCGCCCACGGGAGTTTTTGATCGAGGATTCCGCGAATGATGTACGACATCAACGTGGCCTTCGGCGCATCGAACTTCTGCACGGTCGAACCGTCGGGCCTTCGGCTGTGCGTCCCATTGATCCCAGGGTCGACGAGCCACACCGCGTCCCCGCTTTGGTTCACAAGATATTTTCCGGCGGGCGCGCCCGCGACGTCGGTTTTGTGCCAGGTGAAATAGGTTTTGCCGTCGTCGCGCGACTGCGGGCCTTTGAGCGTTTCCTGGCGCGTCAACTTGCTGGGATCCGTGTGCAAACCCGCGGGCGCGACTTCCGCGATCGGCACATACACCGTCGCGGAATCATTCAGCTTGAGCAGGATCGGGCCGAGACAGACGGCCGAAAGCGCCGCTCCCGCCATGATCGACCATTGTTGCAGCTTCGGTGTCGACCCGAGCAGGAAACCCGTTTTGAGATCCTGCGAAGTCGTTCCGCCGTTCGACGCGGCGATGCAGACGATGGCCCCCACCGAGAGTGCAGTCACGTAATGTTCACCGCCGGTCCAACCGACGAGCAGGAAAATCAGGCACGTAAAGAGCAACGTCGCCACCGTCATGCCGGAGATCGGATTGGACGAGGAACCAATTTCGCCCGTGAGTCGCGATGAAACCGTGACGAACAAAAAGCCGAACACCACGATGAGCAGCGCTCCAAGCATATTCATTTCCAGGGTCGGCGCCCACGTGATCGCGGCCACCAGCACCACGACCCCGATCGCGACGAACTTGATCGGCAAATCCCGTTCGGTGCGTGGGGAGGAAGCATCGGAGCTCGCCTCGGCGCGGGCAGCACCGAAGTCGCGCAACCCATCTCGCAGCCCATGCCAGATGGTGGGCATGGATTGGATCAGGCTGAGAATGCCTCCCGCCGCCACCGCACCGGCTCCAATGTACAACACATAGGCCCCGCGAATCCCGTTCGGGCTCATCTCGCTGATCGGCACGGTACCCGGCGCGAGTGGGAGCGCCATTTTTTCCCCGAAGAATTTGATCATGGGGATCAGCAGCAAATAACTCATCACGCCACCGGCGCACATGACCGACGCGATGCGCGGTCCGATGATGTAGCCCACGCCCAGAAGAGCCGGGGAAACTTCCACGCTGACCGAACCGCCCTTCAACGGCGGGCCGAAAACTTTTTCCGACACATCCTTCCACCCCTTCAGGGCAAGATTGCACGTGGTGTAAATGAGTCCGGCGAAAAATCCCCCAAAGATCACCCTGGCGCCCGGTGCCGCTCCGGCGCCTGCCGCCTGCGCGGCGCGGATTTCCGCCTGGGCTGAAGGCGAAGCGGCGGCGCGATCCTCCGCATTCGCTCCCGCCTTCAACACGGCCGCACACGCGGTGCCCTCCGGATATTTCAACGTGCCATGTTCCTTCACGATCAACGCGCGGCGCAGCGGAATCATCATCAGGATTCCCAACAGGCCGCCGAGAAAACCGACCAGCATCACCCGCGTCACTTCGAGATCGAAACCAAGAATCAAAATCGCCGGCATCGTCACGCCCACGCCGAATGCGATCGATTCACCCGCGGAACCGGCCGTCTGGGTGATATTGTGCTCGAGAATCGTGGCGTCGCGGACTCCCAATTTCGAAAACGCGCGGAACATCGCGAGCGAGATGACGGCCACCGGAATCGAAGCGCTCACCGTGATTCCCACCTTCAGGACGAGATAGAGCGAGGAAGCGCCGAAGATCATGCCCAGCACCGCGCCGGTGAGGACCGCCCGGACGGTGAACTCCCGCACGCTGGCCGCTGATGGGATGTACGGTTCGAATTTTGGAGAATTGACCATGAGTGAAGAACGAGAATTCCCCGGATCGGGGGAGGCGATTCGCGGCGGATTCGTTCCGTTGTGGGACGCGTCCACGCCCGCGGCAAACAAAGTTTGCGCGCTTGCGGCTTGCTTGACCCTACCCACGCCCGCTCTAAAAATTTCGTTTTCATGAAGCATTCCACCCACGTTGAAAACCCGGACGTCGTCCTCATCGGGAGTGGCGTGATGTCCGCCAACCTCGGCGCCATGCTCAAGCGGCTCGATCCGTCGCTTTCGATCCAAGTCTACGAAGCGACCGAGGGACTCGCGCACGAGGCGTCCCACGGCTGGAACAACGCGGGCACCGGCCACGCGGGAATCTGCGAACTCAGCTACACGCCGCATCAAAACGCGGATGGGACCGTCGATGTTTCCAACGCGATCAACATCTTCGAGCAGTTCGAGCGCTCACGTCAGTTTTGGGCTTATGCGGTCGCGAACGGCATGGTCGACCGACCCGCGGATTTCATCCGGCCCGTGCCGCATTTGAGTTTCGTGCACGGCGCCAAATGGGTCGACTACCTCCGTGCCCGCCACGCCGGGATGGCCGCGCATCATTTTTTTCGCGAGATGGAATTCACCACGGAGCCCGCGAAGATCGCCTCCTGGGCACCGCTGCTCACGGAAGGGCGCGGCGACGGGCCGATTGCCGCCACCAAGATGGACTCGGGCACCGACGTGAACTTCGGGGAAATTTCGCGCAAGCTGCTCAACTGGCTCGCGACCCAGCCCGGATGCGGCATCGCTTCGGATCATCGCGTGGTGGACTTGAACAAAGTTGATGGCTGGTGGGAGGTGACGGTGCGCGACCTCTCGACCGGCCACACCCGTCGCAATCGCACGAAGTTCGTTTTCGTGGGCGCCGGAGGCGGCAGCCTCGGCCTGCTGCAAAAAGCGAACATCCCCGAAAGCAAAGGCCTCGGCGGTTTCCCGATCGGCGGCCAGTGGATCGTGTGCGACAACCCGGAGATCGTCGCGAAGCATCAGGCCAAGGTGTATGGCCAGCCCCTGGACGAAGCGCCCACGATGGCGGTGCCGCACCTCGACACGCGCATCCTCGACGGCAAGAAGACGCTGCTCTTTGGGCCGTTCGCCGCGTGGACGACCAAATTTCTCCATCGCAAAGGCAGCATCTGGGATCTCCCGGGCTCGATCAAACCGCACAATCTATCGACGCTGCTGAAGATTGGGATGACCAACATTCCGTTGGTCCGTTACCTCGTGCAACAGGGCACCCAGAGCATGAACGATCGCATGAAAGTTCTGCACGTGTTCTACCCCGCCGCGAAAAAAGAAGACTGGAAGCTGATCGACGCCGGCATCCGCGTGCAGGCGATCAAGAAAACTGACGGG